>NZ_JBFAAD010000008.1:0-264363 GCF_040639555.1 Streptomyces sp. NPDC023838 | reverse complement strand
AGCGTTAGGGAAACGCCCGGTTACATTCCGAACCCGGAAGCTAAGCCTTTCAGCGCCGATGGTACTGCAGGGGGGACCCTGTGGGAGAGTAGGACGCCGCCGAACAAATTTTGGGAAAAGCCCCGTACCGGATTCCGGTACGGGGCTTTTCTGCGTTCTGGAGCCACATGCGGTCCGGCACCGCATGCTCTTCCGGCACGGATACCGGCCCGCGTCACGCGGGCTGCAGCAGGTCCCAGCGGTTGCCGTAGAGGTCCTGGAAGACCGCGACCGACCCGTACACCTCGTGGCGCGGCTCCTCCAGGAAGCGGACGCCGGCCTTGGTCATCCGGGCGTGGTCGGCAGCGAAGTCCTCCGTGTAGAGGAAGAAGCCGACCCGGCCGCCGGTCTGGGCGCCGACGCTGGCGCTCTCGGCCTCGTTCTTGGCGCGGGCCAGCAGCAGCGACGCGGTGCCGGTGCCGCGCGGGCGGACCACCACCCAGCGGGAGCCGTCCCCGCGGTCGGTGTCCTCGACCAGTTCGAAGCCGAGGACGTCGGTGTAGAAGGCGATGGCCTCGTCGTAGTCGCGGACGACGAGCGTGATCAGGGCGATATGGGACATGGCATGAGGTTATACGTATGACTCCCAGGGCGCCAAGCCGCCACGAATCGATGGTCCGGGCCACGAGAGAATGCCCGGCATGGAGATCGCTGCGCTGAATCGTCTCGTCGAGCGTGCTCGGCTGCTCGCCCTCTCCGGCCGTCGGCGTGTGCTCGGCATCGCCGGGGCGCCCGGCGCCGGGAAGTCCACACTGGCCGGACGGCTGGTGGAGCGGCTCGGCGGGCAGGCGGTGCTCGTCCCGATGGACGGCTTCCACCTTGCCCAGGCCGAACTCGTCCGCCTCGGGCGCGCCGACCGCAAGGGTGCCCCGGACACCTTCGACGCCGCCGGATACGCCGCACTGCTCACCCGGCTGCGCGCGCCGGAGCCCGGCACCGTGGTGTACGCGCCGGCCTTCGACCGTTCGCGCGAGGAGCCGGTCGCCGGGAGCATCCCGATCGATCCCGCCGTCCCGCTCGTCGTCACCGAGGGGAACTACCTCCTGCACGACCAGGGCGGATGGGCACCGGTCAGGTCCCTGCTCGACGAGGTCTGGTTCCTGGAGATCGACGGCGAGGAACGGGTGCGCAGGCTCGTCGAGCGGCACGTGCGGTACGGGAAGGCCCGCCCGTACGCCGAACGGTGGGTCAGGGAATCCGACGAGGCCAACGCGCGCGTGGTGGCAGGTGGCCGGGACCGTGCGGATCTTGTCGTCAGCCAGTTCGGGGCTGGGTAGGCTCGGCCTTCACCGGGCGTGGGAACGGCGTAGGGATCTACCGCGGGGCTACCGTGTGACCCGTGTGACGGAAGGCAGCTGACGTGGGGATATTCCGACGGGGGCCGAAGCGGGACCGGAGCGACGCGCCCCGGGACGCGGAGTTCGGCTATTTCTCGGCCGACGAGGGTTCGCGGTTCCGTGCCCAGGTGCGCGAGGCGTTCGCCGAGCAGGGCCTGGAGGTAACCGTCTACGCGGACTCTGTGAAGGACAGCGGCGGCCGCCGGTTCGGCCTCGCGAACCTCGCGGCGGTGTGCCACAACGACCGCCGTGGGCCCCGCGTGTGGCCGGAACTGATTCGTCGACATGTCGGGATGGTGCTGCGCACCATGGACGGTCCCTCCGCGCTGGATACCCTGCCACCCGAGCAGATCCGCGCCCAGCTCTACCCCCGGGTGATCAGCGAGGCGGGGCTCGATCCGCAGACCTTCAGCTACGCGCGCGGTATCGCACCGGGCCTGTACGAGATCCTCGCGCTCGATCTTCCGGAGAGCGTCATGATGCTCACCGACGAAGCGCTGGAGCCCCTCGGCCGCGTTCCCGACCTGCGCGCCCAGGCCCTGCGCAACCTCAGGCAGCTGCCCGTCGAGTCGCACGAGACCGTCAAGGGTGAGGACGGCATGCGGTTCGAGGTGGTCGTGGGGGACTCGTTCTACACGGCCAGCCGGGTGCTCGCGCTTGACGCCCTGGTGCCGCAGCTCACCGGGCGCGAGCTGACGCGGGACGGCGCCCTGGTCGCCATGCCGTTCCGCCACCAGCTCGCGTTCCACGTGATCCGCGACTCCGGCATGATCCCGGCGCTCAACGCCATGGCGTCCTTCGCGGCGACCGGCTTCGAGGACACGCCCGGCGCCATCAGCCCGTTCGTCTACTGGTGGCGCGACGGCATGCTCACCCAGCTCAGCGACCGGGAGGAAGAGGGCGACGGCCTGCGGATCGTCGTCGGTGACGACTTCCAGGAGCTGTTGGAGCGGCTGGTGGGGGACAGCCAGGAGGGCGCCTGACCGGCGTGCGGGCAGGGCCCGTGCTTTTCCGCCGTCCCGATCGCGTGCCCGTCGGCGTACCGGCAGGATAGGGCTCATGCCCATGACACCTGTTCCCGCGCCCTTCACTGCCGACGACTACCGGGCCAGGATGGCCCGCGCCGCCGAGTCCGCCGCCGATGCCGGACTGGCCGGAGTGCTCGTCGCACCCGGGCCCGACCTGGTCTATCTGACCGGTTATCAGCCGACCGCGATCACCGAGCGGCTGACGGTGCTGGTGCTCGCGGCCGGGCGGGAGCCGGTCCTCGTCGTACCGAAGCTGGAGGCGCCGGACGCCGAGCGCGCCGCCGGGGCCGCGGCCCTCACCTTGCGGGACTGGACCGACGGCACCGACCCGTACGGCGTGACCGCGCCCCTGCTGGACGTGGACGGCCGGTTCGGCGTGAGCGACAACGCCTGGGCGATGCATCTGCTCGGGCTCCAGCAGAAGCTCCCGGGAACGTCCTACGTGGCCCTCACAGAGGCGCTCCCGATGCTGCGGGCGGTCAAGGACGCGCACGAGCTGGCGCGCCTGGAGGCGGCCGGTGAGGCGGCGGACGCGGCGTACGGAGAGATCCTCAAGGTCCGGTTCGCCGGGCGCAGGGAGACGGATGTGGCCGCCGATCTGGCCGCGCTGCTCCTGGAGTTCGGCCATTCGCAGGTGGACTTCACGGTCGTCGGGTCCGGCCCCAACGGCGCCAATCCGCACCACGAGGCGGGCGACCGGACGATCGAGCGCGGCGACATGGTCGTCCTCGACTTCGGCGGCCTCAAGCACGGCTACGGCTCGGACACCACCCGTACCGTCCACGTCGGCGAGCCCGGCGCCGAGGAGCAGCGCGTCCATGACGTCGTACGGGAGGCCCAGCGGGCCGGCTGCGAGGCGGTGAAGCCCGGCGCGGCGTGCCAGGACGTCGACCGTGCGGCGCGCGCGGTGATCGAAGAGGCCGGATACGGCGAGTACTTCATCCACCGCACCGGTCACGGCATCGGCGTCACCACCCATGAGCCGCCCTACATGATCGAGGGCGAGGAACAGCCACTGGTGCCGGGGATGTGCTTCTCCGTCGAGCCGGGGATCTATCTGCCGGGGCGGTTCGGCGTACGGATCGAGGACATCGTGACGGTCACCGAGGACGGCGGGCGCAGCTTCAACAACACCGAGCGCGAGATGGCGCTCGTCGACTAGTCGATGAATCGCCCGGTCGGCCGGGCAGGCGTCAGCTTGCCGGGCCGAGGACCGCGCACGACTCGGGCGGCAGCCGGAACTCGCCGTCCGGGCTCGGCGGTCGCACCGGCTCCCAGGCAGCCAGCACCTGGCAGTTGTTGCGGCCCAGCGGGATCACCGCGGCCTCCTTGCCCAGGTTGACGACGGTCCTGATGTCGCCGCGCCGGAACATCAGCCAGCGGGCATCCTCGTCGTGGACGACCTTGACCGCGGCGATGTCCGGGTCGGTGAGGTCGGGGCGGGCGCGGCGCAGCGCGATCAGCACGCGGTACCAGGCGAGCACGCGCGCGTGGGGCTCCTTCGCCGGCTCGTCCCAGTCCAGACAGGAGCGCGCCCGGGTGGCGGGGTCCTGCGGGTCGGGGATGTCCTCCTCGGCCCAGCCGTGCGCCGCGAACTCCCGCCGCCTGCCCGTACGGACGGCCTCGGCGAGCTCGGGGTCGGGGTGGTCGGTGAAGTACTGCCAGGGCGTGCGGGCGCCCCACTCCTCGCCCATGAAGAGCATCGGCGTGAACGGGCCGGTCAGCACCAGCGCGGCGGCGCAGGCGAGCAGGCCGGGGGAGAGCGTCGCGGAGAGCCGGTCGCCCAGCGCCCTGTTGCCGATCTGGTCATGGGTCTGGGCGTAGCCGAGGAAGCGGTGGGCGGGGATCCTCGTGCGGTCGACGCGCCGTCCGTGGGTGCGGCCGCGGAAGCTCGAATAGGTGCCGTCGTGGAAGAAGACCCGGGTGAGGGTCTTGGCCAGGGCGGCGATCGGGGCGCGCGCGAAGTCGGCGTAGTAGCCCTGGGACTCGCCGGTCAGCGCGGTGTGCAGGGCATGGTGGAAGTCGTCGTTCCACTGGGCGTGCATCCCGAGGCCGTTCTGCGCGCGCGGGGCGGTGGTGCGCGGGTCGCACTGGTCGGACTCGGCGACCAGGAAGAGCGGGCGGCCGAGCTGTACGGAGAGCACGTCGACGGCGGTGGAGAGCTCTTCGAGGAACGGCAACGCGCGCGTGTCGAACAGCGCGTGCACGGCGTCCAGGCGCAGCCCGTCGAGCCGGTAGTCGCGCAGCCAGGCGAGCGCGCTCTCCACGAGGTACGCGCGCACCTCGTCCGACCCCGGCGCGTCCAGGTTGACGGCGGAGCCCCACGGCGTGTGGTGGGTGTCCGTGAAGTACGGGCCGAAGGCCGGGAGGTGGTTGCCGGAGGGGCCGAGGTGGTTGTGGACGACGTCGAGGACGACGCCGAGGCCGTGCGCGTGTGCCGCGTCGACAAATCGTTTCAGCCCTTCGGGGCCGCCGTACGGCTCGTGGACGGCCCAGGGGGCCACTCCGTCGTATCCCCAGCCGTGCCGCCCCGGGAACGGGCACACCGGCATCAGCTCGACATGCGTCACCCCCAGTTCCGCCAAATGGGCGAGACGGGCGGCCGCGGCGTCGAAGGTGCCCTCTGGGGTGTAGGTGCCGATGTGCAGCTCGTAGAGGACCGCGCCGGACAGCCGGCGGCCCTTCCAGGGGTGCTGCCAGGGGAAGCCGTCGTGGTCGACGACGGCGCTGAGGCCGTCCGGGCCGTCCGGCTGGCGGCGCGAGCGGGGGTCGGGCAGGGGGTGGCCCCCGTCCACGACGTACCCGTAGCGGTCGCCGTCCCGGGCCCCGGCCTCGGTCAGCCACCATCCGGTCCGCACCGGGTGCGGCTCCATGTCGTGGGTCGTGCCCTCCAGCTGAAGGGCGACCCGGTCCGCCTGCGGCGCCCACACCTCGAACAACATCCTTGATACCTCCCGTTGCCCGCGCACCGTCAAACCGTGGAACAGGGCATCCATCGTGTGCGGAAGGCCGGATCAAGGTCTGGAGGTTGTGGATACTCGCCATTAAGGTCCGGATCCATGACCCTGCCGCCGTTCCCGCACGGCTTCCTCTGGGGAGCCTCCGCCTCAGCCTTCCAGACCGAGGGAGCAGCCGCAGCCGAGGGAAAGGGCCCCTCCGGCTGGGACGCCTTCGCCGCCGAGCCCGGGCGCATCAAGGACGGCGCCGACGCGTCGAGGGGCACCGGCTTCCACGCGCGCTACCGCGAGGACGTCGCCCTGCTCGCCGGGCTCGGCGCCGGAGCCTTCCGCTTCTCGGTCAGCTGGCCGCGTGTCGTCCCGGGCGGCAGCGGCCCGGTCAACGCGGCGGGGCTCGACTTCTACGACCGCCTCGTCGACGAGCTGTGCGCCCACGGCATCACTCCCGCGCCGACCCTCTACCACTGGGACACCCCGCTGGAGCTGGAGGAGGCGGGCGGCTGGCTCCAGCGTGACACCGCCCACCGGTTCGCCGACTACGCGCGCGTAGTGGCCGAAAGGCTCGCCGACCGCGTCCCCATGTGGATCACCGTCAACGAGCCGGCCGAGGTGACGCTGCTCGGCTACGCGCTCGGCGAGCACGCTCCCGGCAAGAAACTCCTCTTCGACGCCCTTCCAGCCGCCCACCACCAGCTGCTGGCCCACGGACTGGCCGTCGGGGCGCTGCGCGCTGCGGGCGCCCGGAACATAGGCCTCGCTGTCTCGCACACTCCTGTGTGGCCGGCGGGCGAGAGCGAGGAGGACCGTTTCGCCGCCGACCTCTACGACACCATCAGCAACTGGCTCTTCGCGGACCCGGTCCTCACCGGCCGCTACCCCGACGAGAACTTCGCCGCCCTGATGCCGGGTCCGGTCGAGGACGACCTCGCCGTCATCTCGGCTCCGCTCCACTGGTACGGCGTGAACTACTACAACCCCACGCGCGTGGGCGCGCCCGCGCCCGAGGCCGTCGACTCCTTCGCGGGGTTCGCGATGCCCGCCGAACTGCCCTTCGGCATCAGGGAGATCGAGGGGTACGAGACCACCGCCTTCGGCTGGCCGGTCGTCCCGGACGGCCTGCGCGAGATGCTCGTTCAACTGAAGACGCGCTACGGAGACCGGCTGCCACCCGTCTACATCACCGAGAACGGCTGCTCCTACGACGGCATCGAGGACGCCGCCCGCATCCGCTACCTGGACGGGCACCTGCGCGCCTTGCACCGCGCCATGGCCGAAGGCGTGGACGTGCGCGGCTACTTCGTGTGGTCCCTCACCGACAACATCGAGTGGATCGAGGGCGCCGCACAGCGCTTCGGTCTGGTCCATGTCGACTATCCCACGCTGCGGCGCACCCCGAAGGACTCCTACCGGTGGTACCGGGACGTGATCCGGGCCCAGCGGGCCGCCGACTGAGTCCGGAGAATCGTTTCAGTCGACTGAGCTCGGTGAGACGTTTCGGCTGTCCCCCGGCCGGACCATGAGAGAGGGTTCAGCCGTCGCTCGGCCACACCATGTTGATCGCGCACCCGAAGGTCACGTACCCCGCGCGCGCGAAGGCGTTCGCCATCGGCACGTTGCCGAAGTCCGTAGCGGCGCGGATGCGCGGGACGTCCTGCGCGGCCAGGATGCGCGTGCCCTCGGCCAGGATGTCGTCGATGTAGCCGTGGCCGCGGTGGGCGGGCAGGACGCCGATGTACGCGATGATCGGGTGGTAGTTGTTGCGTGCCGGGATGACGAAGCCGACCGGGCCGCCGCCGTCCGGGAGTTCGGCTATGCGCCACCACTCCCGAGGTGTCCGGTACGTCGCGAACTCCTCCTCGTACATCAGCTCCGCCGACGCGCGCGGTGTCATCGTCCGCAGTTCCGTACGGCTGTGCTCGTCGAGCGTGCCCTCCAGGACCAGCGTCATCAGCGAGAGCAGTTCCTCGCGGTCGGTCGCCGGGCGGAACACGAGCCGCGTGGACGGGGCGGGGACCGGAGCCCCCGGACGCCACTCCAGACGCAGGCGCTCGACCAGAAGCCGCGCACCGGTCTCGGCCAGGATGTTCATCCGGGTCTCGACGACCTCGCGCGCGTGGGGGTCCTCGCGCCAGTCGCCGGGCGTGAAGCGGCCGTACTCCGGGCGCGGGGCCCCGGCCGGGATCACCGCGGCCGTCGCGGTCTCCAGGAGCTTCAGACCGATGGCGTGGCGCTCGGTGGGCGGCAGCGAGTCGTCGACGTCGAAGAAGTCGAGCGTGTACGGGACTTCGTGGTCCGGTGGCGTCCACCAGGAGAGGCGGGCCAGCACCCGGTCCCCGCGCAGCGCCACCCACATCCATGCGGGCAGTCGGCGGCCGGTGGCCAGGTCGTCCTCGACCTCGTGGTCGAGGACGTAGGAGAGCTGCTGGAAGAGCCCGAGTTCCTCGGGCCCGGCGAGCGGACGGAAGGTGATGTCCGACGCGGATGACGTCAAGGGGTTCCCCTCATCGGCGGTAACAGTGGCCAGACCGTAGCAATTGCGCGCGGCCGTCCGACACGGGTTTTCCTCGCAGGTCAGGAGGCGGCACGGGGAAACGGACGCACAGTGGGGCCCTGCTGGACACGCCGAGCCCGTCGGCCCGACAATCTCTGCTGTGACGTCGTCCTTCCCGTTCAACACGTATCCCGCTCCCGCCCGGCTGTCGGACGCCGAGCGCGACCGTGTGCTCGACGTGCTCAGAGAGGGCGCCGCGCAGGGAAAGCTGTCGCATGACACGTTCCTGCGGCGGATGGAACTGGCCCTGTCCGCACGCCGGTCCGAGGAGCTGGCCGTGCTCACCGCCGACCTGGACACCCAGAGCCGCTGGTCGCGGGCGCTGTACGGGGCGGTGAGCCGGGTCTCCGGGTTCAGCGTGGCGATGCGCCGGGCGTGGCAGTCCGAGCGGTTGCCGAAGCTGCTGTTCCCCGTGCCCGGCCCGTACCCGCTGCGGATCGGCCGCGACCCGCACAACGGGCTGCGGCTCAGCCACGAGACGGTCTCCCGGGTGCACGCCGAGCTGAGCCACCAGTCCGGCGTGTGGGTGCTGCGCGACCTCGGCTCCACGAACGGCACGAGCGTCAACGGGCGCCGGGTGACCGGGGCGGTGGTCGTCAACGACGGCGACCAGGTGAGTTTCGGGCGGATGAGCTTCCGGCTCGCAACGCACTGAGCTGGGCGAACGCCCCAGCCGGGGCCGTTGTCAGTGGTGCCCCTCATCATGGCGGTATGAACGACGACCAGCAGCCCCGTGTGCGGCCCGCCCGCCCATCCGACCTGCCGCGCCTGGCCGAACTCACCGCGGAGCACGCGGTGTACGAGAAGGCCGGGCCGCCCGCGCCCGACTTCGCGGAGCGGTTCGGAGCCCTGCTCTTCGGCCAGGACAGGCCCCGGGTGCGCTGTTTCGTCGCCGAGATACCGGGCGGCGAGGTCGTGGGATACGCGAGCTGCGCACCCGAGTTCTCCACCTGGCAGGCGCGCGAGTATCTGCACATGGACTGCCTCTTCCTGCGCGACGGCCACCGGGGCCTCGGCCTGGGCGCCCTGCTGGTCGACGCGGTGGCCGCCGAGGCCCGGGAGCTGGGGATGGACCAGGTGCAGTGGCAGACGCCGGTCTGGAACGACGGGGCGCGGCGGTTCTACGACCGGTTGGGCGCGGCCGGCCGCGAGAAGCTGCGCTACTCGCTTCCCGTCGCCGGGGGCCGGGTCTCCGAGTAGCCACTCGGAGACCCGAGCAGCTCCGAGCAGCCCCCCAACAGCCCGGCGTGGCTCCGAGTGGCCCGCTCGGCGGCGCGTCACTGCTGGTGGAGGCCGCGTCCCGCGAGGGTCAGGAACGTCTCGCCGACCGCTTCCGACAGGGTCGGGTGGGCGTGGATGTGGCGGGCCACGTCGGAGGGTTCGGCGTCCCAGCCGACGATCAGCTGGGACTCGGCGATCATCTCGGAGACGTGGGGGCCCACGAGATGGACGCCGAGGACCTGCCCGTCGCGCTCGGCGACCACCTTCACCACACCGCCCTGGCCGTGCACCATCCCCTTGGCGACGGCCGTCAGGGGCATCGAGTTGACGACGACGTCGTGCCCGCGGTTGCGGGCGTCCGCCTCGGTCAGGCCCACCGAGGCGGTCTGCGGAGAGGAGTACGTGACACGGGGCACCGCCGCGTAGTCGACCGGCGGCGACGCCAGACCGGCGAGCGTCTCGGCCACCAGCAGGCCCTCGGCGAACGAGGCGTGGGCCAGACCCAGGGAAGGAGGAGGCAGCAGATCACCGACGACATGGACGCCGGGTACGGCGGTTTCGAGCCGGGCCCAGTCGGCGGGGGCCACGAACCCGCGCTCATCCGTGGTCAGTCCGGCCGCGGCCAGGTCGAGACCGTCGGTCACCGGAGCCCGGCCCACGGCGACCAGCAGCCGCTCGGCCTCGACGGTACGGGTCTCGCCGCGCGCGGTGCGCACGGTCGCTCGTACGCCGTTCTCCAGGATCTCCGCGCTCAGGAAGCGGGCGCCGGTCTGGACGTCGATGCCGCGCTTCTTCAGGCCACGGGTCAAGTGGCGGCTCACATCGGCGTCTTCGAGCGGGACGAGCCGGTCGGCGGCCTCGACCAGGGTGACATCGGCGCCCATCGAGCGGTGGAAGGAGGCGTACTCGACACCGATCGCGCCGCCGCCGAGGACCAGGACGGACTGCGGGAGTCCGGGGGCGAAGAGAGCGTCGTCGCTGGTGACCACGCGCCGTCCGTCGGCCTCCAGGCCGGGCAGCATCCGGGGCCGGGAGCCCGTGGCGAGGACGATGCCGCGCCGGGCGGTGAACTCGCCGTGCCCGTCCACGCGTACGGTGCGGGGCCCGGTCAGCCGCGCGCTGCCCCGGACCACCGTGACCCCGGCGTGGGAGAGGTGGCCCTCCACGCCCTTGTGGTTGCGGGAGACGATGTCGTCGCGGGTGGCGACCAGGGCGGGCCAGTCCACCGAGTCGAGCGTCGCCTTCACGCCCCACCGCTCGCGGGCCTCGGCTATGCCGTCGACGAGCTCGGCGGCGTGCAGCATCGCCTTGCTCGGGATGCAGCCGCGGTGCAGGCAGGTGCCGCCGACCTTGTCGCGCTCGGCGAGGACGACCGTCAGACCGAGGGCGGCGGCGCGCAGGGCGGTGGAGTACCCACCGGTGCCACCGCCGATCACGATCACGTCGGGCACTCGGTTCACATCGGGCACTCCGTTCACATCGGGCACTCCGTTCACGTCGAGCGCTTGGTTCGCATCCGACGTACGGTTCGCATCTGACGTGTGGTTGACAGGAGTTACGGCGTTCTCGGTCATGGGTCCAGCCTCTGCCCTGACCTTGCCATGAGTCCAAGGCAATGTTCTTGTGGGACCGATGCACAACGTTTATGGGGGAAGTGGGGGTCGGAGTGAGTCTTCGGCAGATGGAGTACTTCGTGGCGGTCGTCGAGGAGTCCTCCTTCACGCGCGCGGCCGAGCTGCTGCACGTCACCCAGCCCGCGCTGTCCCACCAGATCAAGGCGCTGGAGAAGTCGGTCGGTGGCGATCTGCTCGAACGGCTGCCGCGCGGGGTGCGGCTCACCCCCATGGGCCGCGCCTTCCTGCCCCATGCCCAGCTCGCCGTGCGCAGCGCCGCGCGCGCCCAGCGGGCGGCTCGCGCGTCGGCCGGGGCGCAGGGCGGCGAACTGCACATCGCGGCGGTGCACTCGGTGGCCGTGGGAGTGCTTCCCGACGTCTTCGCCCACTGGCGCCGCGACCACCCCGGGGTCGGCCTCGTCCTGCACGAGTACGCCTCCACCGAGGCGCTGGAGGAAGAGCTCGAACGCGGCACGGCCGACCTCGCCGTGGGCCCCCGGCCGCGCCGCTGGGACGGGCCGGTGGTCGAGGTCGGGGACGAGGAGATCGCCCTCATCGTCCCCTTCGACGACCCGCTCGCCGGGCGGTCCAGCGTGCGGCTGGAAGAGCTGGCGGACCACAACTGGGTGCGGTGTGCGATGGAGCCGCTGGTCGACGGGGTGCCGTTCCTGGACTTCGTCTGCGGCCGGGCGGGCTTCGCGCCCCGTACCGCCCTGCGCACCGAGCACACCTCCACGGCGGTACGGATGGCGGCGGCCGGGGTCGGTGTCGTCGCCGCCCCGTCGCACGTGGTCCGGGGCGGGATCGGCGAGGACTGTGTGGTGCTGCCCGTCGACCCGCCGTGGAAGCGGGCTCTCGCGGTCTTCTCCCGCGTGGAGCTGACCGGTGCGGCGGCCGCCTTCGCCGAGCTGCTCCGCAGGTCCGCGCCGTACGGGGGCAGGGGCGTATCACCCGTACGGCCGAACGCCGATCGCGACTGCGAGGCGCCGGTGGTCCGCTGAGAACAACCGCGCCCGCCCGGGCGCCCACCGGGGAGGACACCGCATGCCGGCCGACCCGGGCGCACCGACACGACCGCCGCTCGCGCCCACGCCGGCGGCCTGGGGCGCCGAGGCGGAGGCCGCAGCGGCCGCGCCCGTGGGGCCCTCACTCCTCGGCCCTGAAGCCGTGCGCGATCGGTACGGGTTCTATCGCACGCTGCGCGAGTCGTACCCCTTGGTGAGGGATGAGCGGCTCGGGGCGTGGCTGGTCAGCCGGTACGGGGATGTCGCGGGCGCGCTGGGCGACCCGGGGCTCGTCCGGTCCCGGCGCGGGCCCTGCTGCTGGCCCGGTGAGGTGTGGTGCGAAGGGCCCCGGCACGAGGGGGACGACGAGGCGTTCGGGGTTCTGCGGGAGGTGTCCGAGCGGACCGCCTTCGTGCTCGCGCGGCGGCTGGCCCAGCGCGAAGTGGCGGATCTGACAGGGGAGTTCTGCCACTGGCTGCCCGTGGGGACCGCCGCCATGGCCCTGGGGCTGTCGTACGCGGAGATGGCACGCGGCAGTCGCGGCGGGCGCCGCCGTGCGGGCCCGGCTGCATCCCTGGCTGTCCTCTGCGCCGACCGGTCCTCCCTGATCGGCAAGGCGCTCGCCTCCCTCCTCGCCAACCTCCTTGATCGTCCGGATGAGTGGGCAGCCGTCCGGGACACGCCGGGCGCCCTCGCGGCCGCGTGGGGCGAGTCCCTGCGGCGGAACCCGCCCGTCCATGTCGTGCTGAGGCGGGCGCGCGGGAACACGCACATGGCCGAGGGCACGATCCCCGCGGGCGCCGCGGTCGCCCTGCTGGTCGGGGCCGCGAGCCGGGACCCCGACCGGTTCGCCGCCCCGGACTCGTTCGACCCCCGCCGGGCCGCCCCGGCGCAGCTCGCCTTCGGCCCCCCGGACTGCCCGGCCGCGCGTGTGGCCGAACTCCAGGCGGAGTGCGCCGTGCGGGCCCTGTGCGAGGCCATGCCGGAGCTCCGCTGGGACGAGGGTTTCCGGCCCTCCGAGACCGGGCTGCTCACCCGGGCCCCGCGGACCCTTCTCGTACGACCCGCCTGAGCAGCGCGACCGGGCGATCGGCGAACAGATCGCTCAGCCTCACCGCCCCCCTGAACTCCCGGCTGGAGTGGGCCGCGCTCAGGACATCGGCCCACGCCCCCTCCGGCAGCGCCAGCTCCGTCGGGCCCCAGCCGCCCGACTCGGCCAGCCGCAGGGAGAGCCGGGTCACCGCTGTCACCACCTCGCCGCAGCGGGAGAACGCGAGGCAGTGGTCGGCGGCCGGCCCGGTGGCGATCAGCGGCTCGTACGTACTGAACTCCCCGAACAACTGCGGAAGTTCCCGCCGCAGCCGAAGAGCCGCCACGGAAACCTCGCCCTTCTCGTCCGAAGCCGACTCCAGGCCGTTCTCCGGGAAGTCCACCGGCCGGCGGTTGTCGGGGTCGACCAGTGTCAGGCACTCCGACTCGGTGCCCTGGTACACATCCGGCACGCCCGGCATCGTCAGGTGCACCAGTGTCGCCCCCAGGACGTTCGCGCGCGTGGCCGACGCCAGGCCACGGGAGAACTCCGCGATCTCCTCGGAGAGCGCCCCGGCGGGGCCCGACGCGGCGAAGTCGGTCAGCGCCCGCTCGTACACCGGCTGCTGTTCGGTCCAGCTCGTACGCAGCCCGGCCTCGCGTGCGGCCTTGAGTAGGGCGCCGCCCAGCCGCTCCTCGGTGAGTCCGGCGCCGCCGAGGCCGACCGCCGTCTGCCACGCCGTCCAGGCCAGCTGCGGATCGGGCGCGGACACCCCGGCCCCGGAGAGCCGGTCGAGCAGGGCCCTCCACCGCTCCGGGCACTCGGACAGTACGGCGATCCGCGCCCGTACGTCCGCACTGCGCTTGGTGTCGTGCGTGGACAGGGCGGTCCCGGTCGAAGGCCAGTCACGGGCGATCCGGGTGCAGAAGGAGTGGAACTCCTCAGGCGACACCGACGGTTGCCCGGGGTCGCCGCCCACCTCGTTGGCGGACAGCAGAGATACATATCGATAAAACGCTGTGTCTTCCAGGGACTTGGCGCGCAGCGCCGAGGACGTCTGAGCGAAGCGGGCCCGGAAACCACCGACTTCGGGGTCGCCGTGGTCGCCGTCTCCCAGGACAAGGCTGCGTACGGCGTCGACCGCCGCCGCTTCCTCCGGCACCGCGAAGGCCTCCCGCGCAGCGTGTGCCATCTCCGGAGTCAGCACCTCCTCCGCTCCCGTCCGGTACGGGCGGTACACCGGCATCCGGACCAGCAGCTCGCACAGGGCGAGCCTCAGTGCCCACGGCGCGTGGTCGCGCAGGCCGGGAGTGCGGGCGCACAGCCGCGCCGCCGTGCGCGTCAGGCGGTCGACTTCGGCGGCCAGGTCATGGGTGACCACCTCGTAGGCGGCGCGGCGTGCGGTCGGCTCCCAGTGCCCGCCCCGGTCGCCGTCCTGACCCGTGAACTCCTGGTAGTGGCCGAGAAGTTCCCGGTGACCGGCCGGATCGGTGAAGAGGCCGTCGATCCGGTGGAGGGCGTCGTAGCCGGTCGTCCCGGCGACCGTCCACCCGGAGGGCAGCGGCTCGGTTCGGGCGAGGATCTTCTCCACCACCGTCCAGGCCCCGCCAGTCGCCGCGCTCAGCCGCCGCAGATACGTTTCCGGATCGGCCAGCCCGTCCGGGTGGTCCACCCGCAGCCCGTCCACCACCCCGTCCCGGACAAGCTCCAGCACCTTGGCGTGGGTGGCGGCGAAGACCTCCTCGTCCTCCACCCGGACGCCGATGAGATCCGAAATGGTGAAGAAGCGACGGTAGTTGAGCTCGGTGCGAGCCAGCCGCCACCAGCCGATCCGGTACCACTGGGCGTCCAGCAGCTCGGGCAGGGGCAGCCTCTCCGTACCGGCACGCAAGGGGAACTCATGCGCCTCCCCGTACGCCAGTACACCCTTTTCCCGGTCCACCGCCAGCCGCCCCAGCTCGTCCCCGACCGGCCCGGCGAGGACCGGCAGCAGCACCTTGCCGCCGCCCGCCGCCCAGTCGATGTCGAACCACGCGGCGTACGGCGAGCCGGGGCCCTCGCGCAGCACCTCCCACAGCTGACGGTTGTGGCGCGGCGCCGCCGCCATGTGGTTCGGGACGATGTCGAGCACCAGGCCGAGCCCGGCCGCCCGTGCGGTCCGGGCGAGCCGCCGCAGCCCCTCCTCGCCGCCGAGCTCTTCGCGTACGCGCGCGTGGTCGACGACGTCATAGCCGTGCGTCGACCCCGGCACCGCCTCCAGGACCGGCGACAGATGCAGGTGCGACACCCCGAGCGAGGCCAGATACGGAACGGCACGCTCGGCGGCACGGAAGGGGAAGTCCGGCTGGAGCTGCAGCCGGTAGGTCGCAGTGGGTGTCATGCGAACGTACGTACCCCGTCAGGCGGCTTCTGTGCCTTCGGCCCATGCGTCCGCACCCGTCTGCCGCGTTGGCTTCGCCTGATGTCCGGAGCCCTGCACCCGTATCGCAAGGTCATCGCCCTCACCGGGCCGCTGCTCCCCGTCGTCTCGTTCCTCGGACGGCTGCCGACGGCGATGTGCCAGCTCGGCAGTGTGCTGCTGGTCGCCGAGACCAGTGGCAGCCTGGCCACCGCCGGGCTCGCGGGCGGCGCGCTCGCCCTCGGCCAGACCGCCGGCGGCCCGCTCCTGGGCCGCGCCGCCGACCGTCACGGCCAGCGGGGCGTGGTGCTCGGCGCGGCGCTCGTCAACGCGGCCGCCGTCACCGCCCTCGTCGTGGCCGCGCTCGCCCGCACGGGCACCGTCCGGCTGGCGCTCCTCGGGGCGCTCGCCGGGGCGAGCGTGCCGCAGGTCGGCCCGCCGGCTCGGAGCCGGACCGTCTCCCTGGCGCGGCGCGCCGGGGCCGACGAGCGGACCGTGGCGGCGGCGCTCTCCTTCGAAGGCACCCTCGACGAGGTGTCGTTCGTGCTCGGGCCCGCCTTCGTCGGACTGGCGGCGGCGCTCGCCCACCCGGCGGTCGCGCTCCTGGTCGCGGCCGGGCTGCTCGCCGTCTGCGGCACCGCCTTCGCCCTGCACCCGACCGCCAGGCAGGTCGTGGCCGAGGAGCGCGTCAGGGCGCCGCGCACCCGGCTGCCGGGGGCGGTGTACGCGCTGCGCGTCACCATGGTGCTCCAGGGCGCCATGTTCGGCGCCTCCCAGGCGGGCATCACCGCCCTCGCCGAGCGGCTGGACCGGCCCTCGCAGACCGGGCTCGTGTACGCCGCGATGGGGGTGATGAGCGCGGTGGCGGGCCTCGCCATGGTCGCCGTACCGGAAAGACTCGTGCTACGCGCGCGTTGGCGGATCGCCACCACCGCCCTGCTGGTGCTCTCCGTACCGCTGCTCTTCGTGGGCTCGCTGGGAACTCTCCACGCGGCTGTGGTCGTTCTCGGTGTGGCGTACGCCCCGCATCTGATCACGCTCTTCGGACTGACCGAACGGCTCGTCCCCGCCGCCCGGTTGACCGAGTCCATGGCGTTCTTGACCAGCGGGATCGTCGGCGGGCAGGCGCTCGCCCTGGCGCTGTCGGGGCGCCTGGCCCAGGACCACGGCCCGGTGGCGGCCTTCGCGGTCATGGTGGTCGCGGCGACCCTGTGCGCGGTCCTCTCGTGGTCCGTACGGGGCCTGCCGGGCCCCCGTACGGCCGAAGGTAACCCCGGGCCCGCAGAGGGGCGCCCAGACGGCCCTTCGGGCCCCCCGCCCGCTCAGGCGGGACGCCGCAGCACCGTCAGACTCCGCCCCACCAGGGTGACCCGCTCGCCCGCCGTCACCTTGGCGCCCTCGCCCGGCGGCACCCCCTCCCGGCAGCCCGTGTCGACCACCACCTGCCACTGCCGGCCGTGGTTGACCGGCACCAGGAAGTCGATGGTCTCCGCGCTCGCGTTGAACATCAGCAGGAACGAGTCGTCCGCGATGCGCTCGCCGCGCGGGCCGGGCTCCGAGATCGCGTTGCCGTTGAGGAAGACCGTCAGCGCCTTGGCGCTCGCCGCCTGCCAGTCCTGCTGGGTCATCTCTTCACCCTCAGGGGTGAACCAGGCGATGTCCGACAGCTCGTCGTGGGTGCCCTCCACCGGTCGGCCGTGGAAGAAGCGGCGGCGCCGGAACACCGGGTGGTCGCGCCTGAGCCACACCATCGTCCGGGTGAAGGCGAGCAGCGTCCCCTCCGGGTCGCTGCCCGGGTCGGGCCACTTCACCCAGCTCAGCTCGTTGTCCTGGCAGTAGGCGTTGTTGTTGCCGCGCTGGGTGCGGGCGAACTCGTCGCCGTGGCTGAGCATCGGCACGCCCTGCGACAGCATCAGGGTGGCGATGAAGTTGCGCATCTGGCGCTCGCGCAGCTCCACCACCCCCGCGTCGTCCGTGTCGCCCTCGGCGCCGCAGTTCCAGGACCGGTTGTGGCTCTCGCCGTCCCGGTTGCCCTCCTTGTTGGCCTCGTTGTGCTTCTGGTTGTACGAGACGAGGTCGTGCAGGGTGAAGCCGTCGTGGCAGGTGTGGAAGTTGATGGAGGCCAGCGGCCGCCGCCCGTCGTCCTGGTAGAGGTCGGAGGAGCCGGTGAGCCGCCCGGCGAACTCCGCGAGCGTGCGCGGCTCGCCCCGCCACAGGTCCCGCACGGTGTCGCGGTACTTGCCGTTCCACTCGGTCCACAGGGGCGGGAAGTTACCCACCTGGTAGCCGCCCTCACCGACGTCCCAGGGCTCCGCGATCAGCTTCACCTGGCTCACCACCGGGTCCTGCTGCACCAGGTCGAAGAACGACGACAGCCGGTCCACGTCGTGGAACTGCCGGGCCAGCGTCGCCGCGAGGTCGAAGCGGAAGCCGTCCACGTGCATCTCGGTCACCCAGTACCGCAGCGAGTCCATGATCAGCTGGAGGACGTGCGGCGAGCGCATCAGGAGCGAGTTCCCGGTGCCAGTGGTGTCCTCGTAGTAGCGCGGATCGTCGGCGAGCCGGTAGTACTGCGCGTTGTCCAGGCCCCGGAAGGAGAGCGTGGGCCCCAGGTGGTTGCCTTCGGCCGTATGGTTGTAGACCACGTCCAGGATGACCTCGATCCCGGCCTCGTGCAGCGCCCTCACGGCCTGCTTGAACTCCAGGACCTGCTGCCCCCGGTCACCCCAGGAGGCATAGGTGTTGTGGGGGGCGAAGAATCCGATCGTGTTGTAACCCCAGTAGTTGGACATCCCCTCGTCCGCGAGCCGGTGGTCGTTGACGAACTGGTGCACCGGCATCAACTCCAGAGCCGTCACCCCCAGTTCCGTCAGATGGCCGATGACGGCGGGGTGCGCCAGGGCCGCGTAGGTCCCGCGCATCTCGGGCGGCAGCTCCGGGTGGAGCATCGTCAGGCCCTTGACGTGGGCCTCGTACAGCACCGTGCGGTGGTACTCGGTGCGCGGCGGCCGGTCGTCGCCCCAGTCGAAGTACGGGTTGACCACGACCGACGTCATGGTGTGCGGCGCCGAATCCATGTCGTTGCGGGAGTCGGGGCGGTCGAAGTAGTAGCCGTACACCGCCTCGCCCCAGTCGATGCTCCCGCTGATCGCGCGCGCGTAGGGGTCGAGAAGGAGCTTCGCCGAGTTGCAGCGGTGCCCGTTCTGCGGCTCGTACGGGCCGTGCACACGGAAGCCGTAGCGCTGGCCCGGCATCACTCCGGGCAGATAGGCGTGGCGCACGAACGCGTCACTCTCGCGCAGCTCCACCGCCGTCTCCGACCCGTCGTCGTGCAGGAGGCACAACTCGATCCGGCGGGCGGCCTCCGAGAAGACCGCGAAATTGGTCCCGGCGCCGTCGTACGTGGCGCCGAGTGGGTACGCCTGTCCCGGCCACACCTGCATGGGCAAGACTCTTCCACTTCTGTTCCGGGTACTGAGGGGCACTTGACGCAGATCCTCCCGGAAAAGAAGTCCGTCCCCTAGGACGCCGGAGTGCTCCGGAGGGTGATCCGAACAGCGGTTACCCCCATAGGGGGCCAGTACCCGGGGCGATCCGGACGGCCTGCGAAGGACGGATCCGGCCAGCGTCCGGCGCCGTCCCGGGTCCCTGCCCAGGTGGAACCGCTATGAATCAGCTCACTCCGCCCGAACGCGCCGCACGGAACGGATCACGTCAACAAGGGAGTTGAGAAACAGCCTCTCCATCCGGCTGCACCGCCTCCTGCTCGCGGAGTACTCTTCCTTGATCGTTGGAGGGGGACCGGAAGGCGGTGCGCGGGTGAGCTCGGGAGGGCTGGAGCTGCCCCCTGGTGACACGGGTCACGAGGGGGAGTCCGGCGACATCCCGCCCGGCGCGGTGTCCGTGGCGCGTCCGGTGGAGATCGGGGCGGAACTGGACTGGGGCGCGGACGCCTGGAGCGAGGTGCGTACGCGCGCGCAGCGGGCCGGCCGGGCCTACATCTGGCTGAACCTGGTGGAGCAGCGGCTGCGGGCCGTCGTGGCCGCCGTGCTGCGCCCCATCTACGAGCCGGTCCACGGCGACGACTGGGTGGTCGCGGCGGCGGGCCCGGCCGGGCAGGAGTGGGTGCAGCGGGCCGTCGCCGTACGGGAGGTCTCGCGCCGCAAGGGTTATCTGCTCGACCCCGCCGACGACAACGTCCTGAGCTTCCTCACCCTGCCCCAGCTGCGCGAGCTGATGGTGCAGCACTGGCCGTGCTTCGAGCCGTACGTGGACGACCGGCGCGACGTGGAACTCGCCCTGGACGAGCTGGAGGTCGCGCGGAACGTGGTCTCGCGCAACCGCGCGCTCAACGAGGCGGTCCTGGCCCAGGCCGAGCGGGCCTCGGCCCGGCTGCTCGACGTACTGGGCGGCGGCGCGGGCGCGCCCGCCGCGCACCGGCTGCCCATCGACGCCGTCGAGGACCTGGTGGGTGACCGGTACGCGGACGTGGTCTCGGTCCACTCCGACCGGGTGCGGCTGCAGCGCCAGCTCCCCGCCGAGGACCTGTTCAGCCACGCCCGCCGGCTCGACGCGATCGGCATCGGCCTCAATCTGCTGGTCCAGAACTACTCGGGGCGCCGGCTGGTGCGGCTCGCCGAGTCGGGCTGCCGTGTCCGGCTGCTCTTCCTGAACCCGGCGAGCAGCGCGGTCAAGCGCCGCGAGCGCGAACTGGGGCTGAAGAAGGGCGAGCTGAGCCGCTCGGTCGAGATGAACATCCTCCACATGCGGCGGGTGCGGGCCCGGCTGCGCGACCCCGGGGCCTTCGAGATCCAGGTGTTCGACGAGACCCCGCGCTTCACCGCGTACCTGGTCGACGGGGACGGCAGCGACGGACTCGCGGTCGTCCAGTCGTATCTGCGCCGGGCGCGCGGGATGGAGGCGCCGGTGCTCGTGTTGCGCGGGGGAGCGCGGCGGGATGTCGTGCGCCCCGATCAGGACGCCGAACACGGACTTTTCGCGACATACCGCGAGGAATTCGAGTCGGTGTGGGCCGATTCGCGGCCCGTCTCCTGACCAGCCGTCGGTCGGCCCGGGTCCCGTTGTCAGTGGTGCGTGCGAGGCTGTTCGTCACTGGGGGAGAGCACCACAAGGGAGGGCCAAGATGGGCTGGCACCGCGAACCGCTGGTCGGATTCGATCTGGAGACGACCGGTACGGATCCGCTGGAGGCACGGATCGTGACGGCCGCGATCGTCGGCGTCAAGGACGGCGAGGCGGTCCGGCAGCGGAACTGGCTGGCGGATCCGGGCATCCGGATCCCGGCGCAGGCCTCGGCGATCCACGGCATCAGCAACGAGCGGGCGACATCCGAAGGCCGCCCGGTGCGCGAGGTCGCCGACGAGATAGCGGAGACGATCACGGGCTACTGGGCGCAGGGCGTGCCGGTCGTGGCGTACAACGCTGCCTTCGACCTGACGCTCCTGGCGGCCGAACTCGACCGCCACGGGCTGCCGTCGCTCACCGACCGGCTGGGGGGCGCGGCCATGGGCCCGGTCGTCGACCCGTACACGATCGACCGTGCGGTCGACCGCTACCGCAAGGGCAAGCGGACGCTGGAGGCGGTGTGCGTGGAGTACGGGGTGGTGCTCGACGGCGCCCATGAGGCGGGCGCGGACGCGCTCGCGGCGGTCCGGGTCGCCGTGGCGATAGCCGACCGCCACCCGCAGGTCGCCCGGCTGCTTCCGCCGGAGCTGCACAAGCAGCAGATCGAGTGGTACGCGGCGTGGGCGGCCGACTTCCAGCGCTTCCTGCGCAGGAAGGGCACACCGGACGCGATAGTCGACCCGGCGTGGCCGGTACGGGAACTGGCCCCGGTCCAGGGCTGACGGCAGGCCGCCGGCGGTCAGACGGCTGACGGGGTGTGGCCCGGGGCGGCTAACCGGCGGTCAGACGACTGACGGCGCGCGGCCCGGGGCAGCTGCCGCTCGCGGCTCAGAACGGGTACCAGCGGACCTCGGGATCCCCGTCCCGCAGTGAGGCGACCCGGCGGCGGAACTCGTCGAGAGCCTTGGGGTTGGCCGGTGCGTGCTGGGCGACCCAGGCACAGCTGGCCGTCTCCCGGGCGCCGCGCAGCACCGCGCACCCGTCCCACTCCCGCACGTCCCACCCGTACGCCTCGGTGAACGCGTCGTACTGCTCGTCCGGCAGCCCGTACCGGTCCCGGGAGAGAGCCATGACCACCAGGTCGTGCTCCCGAAAGTCGGCGGAGAAGGTCTCCAGGTCGACCAGGACCGGGCCGTCCGGGCCGACGTGGACGTTGCGCGGCAGCGCGTCGCCGTGGATCGGGCCCGGCGGGAGGTGGGGGGTGAGCGCGGCGGCCGCGTCGGCGAAGCCGTCCCGGCGGGCGCGGAGGTAGGCCGCGTCGGCGGGGTCGATCGCGTCCCCGGCCAGCCTCAGCCAGCGCTCCACCCCGCCGAGCAGTTCACGGCGGGGCAGGGCGAGCGGCGGGGCGGGCAGGGCGTGGACGAGCCGCAGCAGTTCGGCGAGGTCGCGCGGGCCTGCGGGGCGGACGGCAGCGGGCAGCCGGTGCCAGAGCGTCACCGGGTGGCCGTCCACCAGCCGGGGCGCGGGCTCGGCGGCCCGCACCGCCGGGATCCCGCACTTCGCGAGCCAGCCGGCGATGGCGACCTCGCGCTCGGCGCGCGCCAGGAGTTCGGGGTGGCGCGTCGCGTCGCGGCCGACCTTGATCACCAGGTCGCCGGCCGCGAAGACGGCGTTCTCGCCGAGGGCGAGCAACTCGGCGGGAGCTCCGGCGGAGGCTGCGGGCAGGCCTCCGGCGACGGCTTCGGCGCGGCCGGCCGTGGCCGCCGTGCCCGTCCCCGCCGTGCCCACGCCCGGCTGTGCCGCGCCCGTCTCCGGAATGCCGGTGCCGGTGCCCGTGCCCGTGCCCGTGCCTGTCTCCGACCCCGTGCCCGTCCCCGTCTCCGACCCCGTCCGCCCCGCGCCGAGTCCTGCCGAGGCCAGTACCTCGCGCGCTCGTGCCTCGTCCACTGTTCGCTCCCGGTGATCGTCCCGTACCGGGCAAGTCTCGCATTCGCGCAGGTCGTCATGGTGAGGAGGCAGGTTGTCTTGACGAACCGACGGACCGTCAGCACGATGACGGGGGTCATTCGGCAATCCCGGCAAAGGGGTCGGACAATGACATTGGCCACCGCAACGGCACGGTCGGGGAGGCGTTCCGGCGGCCGCTCCGGCAAACCATCGGACTACGCGGCCTGGTTCCTGGTGCTGCCCGCGCTGATCCCGATCCTCGTACTGAGTGTCGGACCACTGCTCTACGGCATCGCCCTGGCCTTCACCGATTCCCAGGCGGGCCGCACCGCACCCACCCAGTGGACCGGCCTGCTCAACTTCAGGGACCTGCTGGACGACACCTTGTTCTGGGAGTCGTTCAGAATCGGTCTGTTATGGGCGGTCGGGGTCACCGTGCCCCAGTTCCTGCTCGCGCTCGGACTCGCCCTGCTGCTCGACCAGAACCTCCGCTTCCGATGGCTGGCGCGGGCGCTCGCGATCATTCCCTGGGCGATGCCGGAGGTCGTCGTCGGCATCATGTGGCGGCTCGTCTACAACCCGGACGCGGGAATCCTCAACGAGAAGATCGGTGACCTCGGGCTCGGTGACGGCCGGGACTGGCTGACCGGACTCGGCACCGCGCTGCCCGCCGTGATCGTCGTCGGCGTCTGGGCGGGCCTGCCGCAGACGACGGTGGCCCTGCTCGCCGGGCTCCAGAACACCCCGCACGAACTGCACGAGGCCGCCGCGATCGACGGCGCCGGCGCCTGGCGCCGCTTCCGCACGGTGACCTGGCCCGCGCTCAGGCCCGTGGCACTGGCGATCACGGCGCTCAACTTCATCTGGAACGTCAACTCGTTCGCCCTGGTCTACGTGCTGACCAACGGCGGTCCGGGCGGCAAGACCCGGCTGCCCATGCTCTTCGCCTACGAAGAGGCCTTCCGGTACGGCCAGTTCGGGTACGCGGCGGCGATGGGATGTGTGATGGTCGCGGTGATCTCGGTGTTCCTCGCGTTCCACCTGGTGGCGCGGCTCGGCGGGGGTGAGGACGGATGAGGGCCCGCACCGGCTCCCGCGCTGGTCCCGGCACCGGCTCCCGTACCGGTGGCCCCCGCACCCGTTCCCGTACCGGTGGTCCCGGCAACGATTCCCGTACCGGTGGCCCCCGCACCGGCCCCCGCCCCCGTCCCTGGGGCCGCGCCGGGCAGTATCTGGCGCTCCTCGGCTATCTCGTCTTCCTGGCGTTCCCGTTCCTCTGGCTGATCTCCACTGCCTTCAAGCCCGCGCGCGAACTCGGCTCGCTGCACCCCACGTGGATCCCCAGGCACCCCACCCTCGACAACTTCCGGCAGGCCTTCGACGAACAGCCGCTGCTGCGCGCGGGACTCAACAGCCTGCTCGCGGCGGTCTCGGCCGCGCTGATCGCGGTGGTCGTGGCGATCCCGATGGCGTATGTGATGGCGCGCAGACGGGGCAGGCTCGCGACGGCGGCGACCGGCTGGGTGGTGGTCAGCCAGGCCTTCCCCTTCGTCCTGCTGATCATTCCGCTCTTCCTGGTCCTGAAGAACCTCCACCTCATCAACTCGGTGGCGGGGCTGGTCCTGGTGTACGTGGTGTGGTCGCTGCCGTTCGCGCTGTGGATGCTCGTCGGGTACGTCCGGGCCGTTCCTCTGGAGCTGGAGGAGGCGGCGGCCGTCGACGGGGCGGGGCGGCTGCGCACGCTTGTCTCGGTCACCGCGCCCCTGCTCGCCCCCGGCATCGTGGCCACCGGGCTGTTCGCCTTCATCACCGCGTGGAACGAATTCTTCTTCGCGCTCGTTCTCCTCAAAACACCGGAGAAACAGACCTTGCCGGTCGTCCTCACCCACTTCCTCGGCGCGGAGGGGGCCGCCGACCTCGGTCCGCTCGCGGCGGCCGCCTTCCTCGCCACCCTGCCGTCGCTGGCCGTCTTCGCCGTCATCCAGCGGCGGATCACCAGCGGAATGCTCGCCGGGGCGGTGAAGAGCTGATGCGCGCACGCCTGTTGACCCTGGCCGGGGCCGTGCTGGCCCTGCTGCTCTCCACGCTCGCACTCTCCGGCTGCTCGGACAGCGGCTCGGGCACCGATGGGAAGGTCAAGCTCCGCTTCCAGTCGCTGGCCTGGCAGAAGGAGTCGGTGGCGGCCACCAAGGAGCTGGTGAAGGAGTGGAACGCGGCACACCCCGAGATCCAGGTCCAGTATGTACAGGGCAGTTGGGACACCGTCCACGACCAGCTGCTCACCGCGTTCGAGGGCGGTGAGGCGCCGGACGTCATCCACGACGCGTCCGACGACCTCGCGGACTTCGCCTACGGCGGCTACCTCGCGGACCTGCGCACCCTGCTGCCCGCCGGGCTCAGGGAGGACATCCCCGCGCGGAGCTGGGAGACGACCACGTTCGGGAAGGGGGTGTACGGAGTGCCGTTCCTGCAGGAGCCGAGGGTGCTGATCGCCAACACGAAGATCCTCAGGTCCTCGGGAGTGCGGATCCCCACCCCCGAACGGCCGTGGAGCTGGGAGGAGTTCCGGCAGGTGACGAAGAAGCTGAGCGGCAAGGGCAGGTACGGGATCGCCTGGCCGCTCAAGGAACCCGTGTCGATCACGTTGAACCTGGGGCTCTCCACCGGAGGCCGGCTGTTCCACCGGGATGCGGACGGCGAAGTGCGGGTGGCGTTCGGGGACGGCGACGCGGCCGTGCCCTCGGTCGTCCACGATCAGGTGAACGTCGACGGGAGCGCCGCGCGGACCACGCTGGGCATGGGCGGGTCGGACACGCTGCCCGGCTTCTTCGGCGGCAGGTACGCGATGGCCGCACTGGGCTTCTCGTACCGTCAGCAGATCGTCCAGCAGGCGCCCGAGGGATTCGAGTGGACCGTGCTGCCGGCTCCGGCCGGGAGCGAAGGTCTCGCGCAGGGGGTCAGTCCGCAGACCCTCTCGGTCTCCGAGGACAGCCCGCACAAGAAGGAGGCGGCGGAGTTCATCGCCTTCCTGCTGCGGCCGCGCAACATGGTCCGGCTCGCCGAGGGGGACTGGATGCTGCCGACGGGGACGGCCGCGCTGAAGGACCCGGCCCTGCACACCGAGCGGTACGGCTGGGCGACGGGCGCCGCGCTCGCGGGGGCGCTGCGTTCGGCACCCGCGCAGTCGGTGCGGGGGTATCCGGAGTGGAAGGACAAGGTCGCGACGCCGGCGCTCCAGGAGTACTACAGCGGGGCGATCGGCATAGGTGAGCTGCGAAAGCGCCTGGTCAAGGACGGGAACCTGGTGCTGGCCCGCTATCAGCGCTGATTCGGACCCAAAGGGCCGCAGGAACGAGGGGGTGTGCGGGGTGGGGGGTGACGCCCGGCCCCAGCCGGGCCCGGCCCCCGTGCCTGACCGCCCTGCCCGCCCCAGCCAGCAGGTTGTCCGCCCCACCCAGCAGCCTGTCCGCCCCACCCGACAGCCACTTCGGCCCACCCAACAGCCACTTCGGCCCACCCAATAGCCACTCCGCCCCACCCACCGGCCTCCCCGACCAACCCAACAGGCAGGGGCCCGAGGAGCATTGCTCCCCGAGCCCCTGCCCGTACCACCTCACGCGGCTCGCTCGTCACGCCCGCCCCCGTGAGGGTCGGACGACCGTCAGACCCGCACCACCCGGTCCCGGTCGTCCTCGCCGTGGTGGGCGGTGACCGGCGGCGCGGCGGCCGACTCGTCGTGGGTGAGGTCCGGCAGCCAGCGCAGCCACGTCGGCAGGTACCAGTTGCGCTCGCCCAGCAGGGCCATGACCGCCGGGAGCAGCACGCCCCGGATGACCGTGGCGTCGATCAGGACGGCGGTGGCGAGCCCGACGCCCATCTGCTTCATCGACTGCATCGACAGCGTCCCGAAGATCGCGAACACCGCCACCATGATGATCGCCGCGCTCGTCACCACACCGGCCGTCGTCACCACGCCGTGCTGGATGGCGTCGCGGGTCGACCGGCCCTGGAGGTGGGCCTCCCGGATCCGGGACACCACGAACACGTGGTAGTCCATCGACAGGCCGAAGAGGATCACGAACAGGAAGAGCGGCAGCCAGGAGACGATCGCGCCGACGCCCTCGGCGCCCACCAGCGAGGCGCCCCAGCCGTGCTGGAAGACGGCGGTGAGGATGCCGTAGGCCGCACCCACCGAGAGGAGGTTGAGCACGATCGAGGTGATGGCGATCGTCAGCGAGCGGAAGCAGAGCAGCATCAGCAGGAAGGCGAAGACCACCACGAAGGCGAAGACCGGGGTCACCGCGCCGACGATCCGGGCGTTGAAGTCCTTGGACCCGGCCACCTGACCGGTGATCGGCGCGTCCAGGCCGTGCACCTTGCCCAGGGTGTCGGGCCGGATGTGGTCGCGCAGCAGGTCGAGGCTCTTCTCCGCCTTCTTCTGGTCGGAGCCGCCGATCAGCGGTACGTCGACGACCGCCACGTTCTCCGCGCTGTGCAGGGTGATCTTGATGGGGCCGTCCGAGGCGCCCCGGCTGATCGACTGCGTACGGAAGTCGGCGATGGCCTGCTTGACCTGTGGCGCGTTGATGTCGGCGGCCTTGATCACGACGTTGGCCGGGCTGGCGCCGCCCGGGAAGGTCTGGTTGACGCGGTCGTAGGTGCCGACGATGGGCAGCGAGTCACCGAACTCCTGATCCAGCGTCAGGTTCTGGGTGTGCATGCCGAGCGCCGGCAGGGATATCGCGATCAGCGCGCCCGCCGCCATCACCAGCGCGGCCTTCGGGCGGCGCAGCACCGCGCCGAGGACGGCGCGCCAGATGCGGCTCTCGCCGTTGCTGTTGCTCCTGCCGCGCTTGCCGCGCTTGATGCGGTTCAGGAACGGCAGCCGGCCCTTCTCGACGCGCTCGCCGAGCAGCGAGAGGAGCGCGGGCAGCACGGTCACCGAGCCGACCATGGCCACCGCGACCACCATCAGCGAGGCGAGGCCCATGGCCTCGAACTCCGCGAGCCCGGTGAAGAGCATGCCCGCCATCGCGACACAGACGGTGACGCCGGAGACGATGATGGCCCGGCCGCTGGTGGCGGCGGCGATGCGCAGGGCGGTCTGGGCGTCCCGTCCGGCCTCCCGCTCCTCGCGCTCGCGGCGCAGATAGAAGAGGCAGTAGTCGACGCCGACGGCCAGACCGACAAGGAGCATCACGGAGTTGGCGGTGTCGCTCATCGCCTGGACGTGGCTGACGATGGCCATCAGGCCCATGGTGGCGATGATCGCCGTGAGGGCGAGGGCCACCGGCAGCAGGGCGGCGACCAGCGCGCCGAACGCGATGAGCAGGATGCCGAGGGCGACGGGCACCGCCGAGTACTCGGCCTTCTTGAAGTCGTCGCCGAAGGCGTCCTTGAACGTCTTGCCCATGCTGGCGCTGCCGATCTCCTCGATCCGCAGCTCCTTGTGCTCGCCCTGCACCTTCTTCACCGCGTCGAGCACCGGTGTGATGCGTTCGGGCGCCGTGTCGGCCTTTCCGCGCACCTCGAACTGGACCAGTGCGCTGCGGCCGTCCTTGGAGAGCGTCTTCGCGGTGTACGGAGAGGTCACCTTGGTGACCTGGCCGGTGCCGTCGACCGCCTTGAGCACGTCGTCCACGGCGGCGCGGAACGAGGGGTCGGTGGCCTTCGTCGAGCCGTCGATGGCCTGGATGAAGACGGTCTCGCCGGCCGGCTCCTCAAGGCCCGCGTCATCGATGATCTTCTGTGCCTGGCCGACCTCGCCGGGCAGCTGGTTGTCCTTGACGTCGATCCGCCCGGCCGCCGAGCCGATGCCCATGGCCAGGACCACGAAGAGCACCCAGATCACCACTGCCGCCCAGCGGTGACGGGCGCTCCACCCGCCGGCCCGCGCGGCCACCCCGCGCACTCTTGTGACTCCGTTGACCATGAAGAGACGCCCCCCTGATGAGCGATGGCAGCCCGGCGCCGCCATCCCAGTAAGACGCTAGGGGCAGGATTCAGCCGTCTCGTCGTACTCGCAGGTGAACCGGGCCTGCGCCATCTACTCCCTGCGATGTGGGGGCATCCCCTACAAGTCGGATTCAAGCCCCTTACACGTAAAGGCGATTGAAGGGGAAGATCCGCTTGCGTGTCGCCACGGGGTGTCCACCAAGCCTGCACAAAGCCCGAGTTGACCTGTGCTGGCCTGTTTTTTATTACGAAACCTTGTTGTGTAAGTCACAGCTGCGTGGAGCCCTTGATCTGCGCTCGTCAATCGGCAAGGGTTTTGAACCAGCCCCGGAAGGTTTCCATCCGGTAGGCCAACCCCCCACAAAAACTGGCGAGGAGACCCCTCTTCATGGCAACTCACAAGCGCAAAAGCCGCCTCAAGCTCACGGCCGGGATAACCGCCGTGGCGGCCGCGGCCGGTGTCACCGTCATGACCACCCAGATGGCCGGCGCGGCCGCGCCCGCCGAGGGCACGGTGTACGGGCTCGACGCCAAGGGCGCGATCGACGGCAGCTACATCGTCCTCCTGGACGAGAAGGCCTCCGCGGACGCCAAGCGCAAGCTCGCCGACGAGTACGGCGGCAAGCTCCAGCGCGACTACGCCTCCACGGTCAACGGCTTCTCGGCGAGCGGGCTTTCGCAGTCCGAGGCCAAGCGGCTGGCCGCCGACCCGGCCGTCGGCAAGGTTGTGCAGAACAAGAAGTTCCACATCGAGGCCAGCCAGGCCAACCCGCCGTCGTGGGGGCTCGACCGGATCGACCAGGCCGAGACCGCCGGCGACGGCAAATACACCTACCCGGACACCGCGGGTGAGGGCGTCACCGCGTACGTCATCGACACCGGCGTCCGCATCAGCCACAAGGACTTCGGCGGCCGGGCCTCCTACGGCTTCGACGCGGTCGACAACGACAACACCGCCGACGACGGCAACGGCCACGGCACGCACGTCGCCGGCACCATCGCCGGAACCGCGCACGGCGTCGCCAAGAAGGCGAAGGTCGTCGCCGTCCGCGTCCTCGACAACCAGGGCTCGGGCACCACCGAGCAGGTCGTCGCGGGCATCGACTGGGTCACCAAGAACCACCAGGGCCCGTCGGTGGCCAACATGAGCCTCGGCGGCGGCGCCGACCCGGCGCTCGACACGGCCGTGCAGAAGGCCATCGCCTCCGGCGTGACCTTCGCGGTGGCGGCGGGCAACGAGTCCGCCGACGCCGGCCAGGGCTCGCCCTCCCGGGTCAAGGAGGCGATCACCGTGGCCTCCTCCACCAAGGACGACAAGCAGTCGGACTTCTCCAACTTCGGCTCGGTGGTGGACCTCTACGCCCCCGGCTCGGACATCACCTCCGACTGGAACACGGACGACAACGCCACCAAGACCATCTCGGGCACGTCCATGGCGACTCCGCACGTCGTGGGCGCCGCCGCCGTCTACCTCGCCGGCCACAAGGACGCCACCCCGGCCCAGGTCTCGGACGCGCTGACCGGCGGAGCCACCGCCGACAAGATCTCCAACCCCAGCGCGGGCACCCCGAACAAGCTGCTGAAGGTCGTCGAGTAACCGTCCCCAGGCAGTCGTGAAAGGCGGCTCCCGTGCCATCCCCCACGAGGCACGGGGGCCGTCCTATTGTGTGGACATGACGACGATGTACGCCGCTCTGCTGCGCGGGATCAATGTGGGCGGCAACAAGAAGGTCCCGATGGCCGAGCTCAGAGCGCTGCTCACCGAGCTCGGCCACGGCTCCGTACGCACGTATCTGAACAGCGGCAATGCCGTCTTCAGCAGCGAGTCCCACGACCCGGACGCGCTCGCCGCCGACCTGGAGCGGGCCATACAGAAGCACTTCGGCTTCCGGGTCGCCTGCATGGTGCGCACCGGCGCCTATCTGAAGGCCGTCGTGGACGCCTGCCCCTTCCCGGCCGACGAGCTGGAGGGCAAGCAGCTGCACGCCACGTTCTTTTCCGTCCCCGTCGACCCCGAGCGCTTCGCGGGCATCGACACCAAGGCGTTCCTGCCCGACGCGTTCCGCCTCGGTGACCGGGTCCTCTATCTGTACGCGCCCGACGGCATCGGCCGCTCCAAGCTCGCCGAGGCCCTCGCGAAGCCCGCCCTGCTCAAGGGCGTCGACGCGACGGCCCGCAACTGGAACACGGTCAAGGCGCTGGTGGAGATGACCGGCGCCTGACCGAGCCCCCGACGACAGGGGCCGCCCCCCCCAAGTGGCCCACTCGGACAATGCGCGAATGGCCCGGACTCCGGTGCCAATCCATCGCTACCTTCGTCCTGTGAACACCACCGAGCGCACCGGCGCCGCCGCCACCGACCCGACCGGCACCACGACCGACACCACCACCGTCGACTTCTACTTCGACCCCGCCTGCCCGTTCGCCTGGATCACCTCGCGCTGGATGCTGGAGGTCGAGCAGCATCGGAACATCGACCTCCGGTTCCGGGTGATGAGCCTGTATCTGCACAACATCGGCAATGAACTGCCCGATTGGTACCGGGAGTTGGTCGACAAGTCGATCCGTCCGGTACGGGTGGCCGTCGCCGCCGCGCGGGACCACGGGGACGGGGTGCTGCGCGACCTCTACACGGCGTATGGCACCCGGATACACGAGCAGAAGAACGAGGACTTCGACGAGGTCATCGCCCAGGCGCTGGCAGAGCTCGGCCTCCCGGCGGCCCTCGCGGACGCCGCGTACGACCCCGCGTACGACGAGGCGGTGCGGCGCAGTCACGACGCGGGCAAGGACCCGGAGGCGGACGCCTACGTCGGCACGCCGACGATGCACCTCGACGGGACCGCGTACTTCGGCCCGGTGCTCAGGGCGATCCCGCGCGGCGAGGAGGCGGCCCGCCTCTTCGACAGCGTGCGCGTGATCGCCTCGAACCCGGACTTCTTCGAGCTGAAGCGGACCCGGACCGGCGGACTGCGCTTCGACTGAGCGGTCGTTCCTCTGCGGACCGTGCGTGGCTGGGCTCGCAGATCCCCGCGCCCCTATGTAGTACGGGGGCGCGGAGCCGCACAATGTCACGCCCCTTGCCCCTGGGTCGTACGGGGCGCGGCCCCCGTCAGTGCTCGCCCCGCCACTCCCCGTCCCGCTGGGCCCAGCGCACCGCCGGGCGCACGGCAAGACCCGCCACCGCGAACAGCCCGGCCAGGGCTGCCCAGCCCGCGAAGCCGTGGCCCACCGCCGTCACCGTGACCAGCGCCGGGCCCGCCATCATCGCGACCGCGCTGCCCGAGCTGAACACCCCTTGGTAGACGCCCTGCGCGCGGGAGTCGGCGAGTTCGTAGCCCAGGGTCCAGCCGCCGGCCGAGGACAGGACCTCGCCGAACACCTGGATCACCGCGCCGACGACCAGGACCGCCACCGCCCACAGCGGGGAGAGCCCGGCGGACAGCGCGAAGACCACACACGCCGCCCCGAGCAGCAGCCCCGCGCGGCCCATCGCCCGTACCGCGCCGGGCACGTCGGAGACGCCCCGGGTCGCCCGCACCTGGAGCAGCGCCACCAGAACGCAGTTGACGATCATCACCAGCGCCACCGACCAGCGCGGCGCGTCGGTGTTCTGCACGATCCACAGCGGCATGCCCACTTCGAGCAGGCTGAACTGGAGGATGGTCACCGCGTTGAGGACCGTCACCGCCAGATAGGGCAGGTCCCGCACCGCCCGCCAGCGGCTCTTCGCCGGCGTGTCCGCCGTGCTGTCGGCGCCGCGCGCGGCGGCGGAGGCGTTCAGCGGCAGGCTCCGTACGAACACGGCGGGCACCACATAGGTGGCCGCGTTGACGAGGATCAGGGCGAGGTACGCGGCGCGGGTGTCGGCCTGGAGGGCCACCGCGCCGATCGCGCCGCCCACGCCCATCGTCACATTGGTGACCATCCGCAGATAGCCGCGTGCCTCCACCCGGGTCGCGGCGGGCAGCACGTCCGCGAAGAGCGCGGACTTCACGCCCCAGCTCGCCTGGTTGAGCGAGCCGTAGCAGATGGCCGCCACCAGGAAGCCCGCGTAGCCGTCGACCAGGGAGTACGCGGCCATCGTGGCGCCGCAGCCCAGCCACAGCGCGGCGATCACCCGGCGGCTGCCCCAGCGGTCGGACGCCCGCCCGGCGGGGATGCCCGCCGCCACCCCGAAGAGCCCGGCCACCGTGAGCCCGAACCCGACGTGGGTCGCGCCGATGCCGCAGACGCGGGTGAAGTACAGCACGCTGACGGGGAAGAAGAGGCCGTTGCCGAAGGAGTTGAGGGACGTCATCACGGCGAGGCGGCGCAGCACCGGGTCGTCGGGCAGGACGCCGGCTCTGGTGACGGGCGGGACGGGGGTCTGCACGGTGGCGGTCATGTGGTCACTCAACCCGGTGTGTACACGCCAGGGGCAATGATTTAGTGTCCGGCTAAAGCGCGGGGACCACGGGGGCGGCGGGGGCCGGGTGTGATCGAGTTCAGGTTCGGCGTCGGCGATCTCGCGAGCACGTCGTTCGCGTACTCGCCGTTCCAGGAGGCGGTGTTCTCACTCTGGGGCTGGTGGGACCCGTCGCGCTTTCCCCACCAGCGGCCCTGGCTGCGCCGGTTGCGGCCACTCTACGAGCGCCAGGACACCGAGCTGCTCGCCGGGCTGGTCGCCCCGCACGGTTTCATCCCGGACTTCCTGACGCCCAGGCCGCTCAAGGTGCGGTCCACGTTCGCCGAGCAGCTGGCGCACCTGCGGGCCACGCCGCTGGAGACGATCGGGCCGGACGTGCTGCGCACCTTCGGCTGCGCGGAGCTGCCGCCGGCGCTCCGGGACGGGCTGGTCGACCCGGCCGCCTTCCTGGAGCGGATCGCCGCCGCGCTCGACCGCTACTGGCACGAATGCCTCGCCCCCGACTGGTGGCCGAGGGCCCGCGCGGTCCTGGAGGCCGATCTCGCCCGGCAGTCGAGGGTGCTGGCCGAGCAGGGCGCGGCCGTGCTCTTCCCCGCCCTGGACAAACGGCTCACCTGGCACGGCGACCGGGTGCGGCTCAAGCACCCCACGCCGGACATCTGGCCCGCGGCCGACATCCGGGTCGCGGGCCGGGGCATGGTGCTGATGCCCACGACGTTCGCCCGCGGAGCCATCTCCACCGTCGACCCGGGCCTGCCGCCGGTCCTCAACTACCCGGCGCACGGCCGGGGAACGCTCAGCGAGATGCCGCCGCCGGTCAACGACCGCGCCCTGGTCCGCCTCCTCGGCCCGGCCCGCGCCCGTCTGCTGACCCTGCTCGCGGAACCCGCCACCACCACCGAGCTCGCCCGGCGCCTGGAGATCACCCCGGGCGCGGTGAGCCAGCACCTGTCGGTCCTCTACGACGCGGGGCTGCTGTACCGGTCCCGGCGGGGCCGAAGCGTCCAGTACGCCCGCACCTCGCTCGCCGAGGACCTGCTCAGGCGGTGAGCGCGACCGGTCCCGCCGCCCGTGCCTGCTCGTACCGTACGAGCAGCAGCCGGGCCAGCTCCGGGGCCGCGCCCAGCACCTCGGCCAGCACGTCCGCGTCGTGCGCGCCCCGGACGATCCGGTCGGGCAGGAAGCCGGGGGCGATGACGTACGGGGCGACGGCGACCCGTCGCACATCGGACGCCCGCAACTCCCGTACGGCGTCTTCCGTACGGGGGTAGCCCCCGGGAGACACAGCGGAGGCGAACGCAGGTCGCACGGCGCACCAACCGGTGTGCCGCAGCTCCCGCGCTACGTCTGCGATCCCTGCGATCGCCTCCGGGTCCGTGGAGCCCGCCGAGGCCAGGACGACCCCGGTCGAGTGCTTGTCGGCGGGGGTGAGCCCCGCCTCGTACAGAGCCTCCTGGAGCCGTCGCTCCACCGTCGACAGCAGCAGGGGCGAGGGGCCGAGGACGTCGGCGAGGCGGATGTCCAGCTGCGGCGGCGCCTGGGCGAGCACCGCCGGGATGTCGGCCTTGGCGTGGAAGGCCCGGGTCAGCAACAGTGGCAGCGCCACCACGTCCCGCACTCCTTCGAAGGCGAGGCGCTCCAGGACCCTCGGCACGGCAGGGGCGTTGAAGTCCAGGAAGCCGGTCTCCACGCGCAGCCCGGGTCGCAGCGCGCGCACGCGCCGCACCAGGGCGTGCACGGTCGCCGCGTGCCGCGGATCGCGGCTGCCGTGGGCGATGACGAGGAGGACCGGTCCGTACACCGTGGCTCAGCTCTTCACCAGCAGACCGCGGCTGCGCAGCACATAGCGCTCCAGCGGGCTGAAGATGATCAGGTCGATGGCGATGCCGACGATCAGGATCAGGAAGATGGCGAGGAAGACGCCGGGCATGTCGGAGTTGTTGCGGCCGTTCTCCAGCAACTGGCCGAGCCCCAGCCCCAGATCGGGGGAGGAGGCGATGATCTCGGCGGCCATCAGCGAGCGCCAGGAGAACGCCCAGCCCTGCTTGAGGCCCGCCAGATAGCCGGGCAGGGCGGCGGGCATCACGATGTGCCAGGTGCCGCGCAGCCCGGTGGCGCCCAGGGTGCGGCCCGCGCGCAGGAACAGCGGCGGGACCTGGTCGACGCCGGAGACGAGGCCGTTGGCGATCGAGGGCACCGCGCCCAGCAGGATCACCGCGTACATCATCGAGTTGTTCAGGCCGAGCCAGATCACCGCCGGGGGCACCCAGGCCACCGACGGCAGCGACTGGAGGCCGGACAGGATGGGCCCGATGGCGGCGCGGACGAACTTCACCCGGGCCACGATCAGCCCCAGCGGCGTCCCGATCGCCAGCGCGAGCAGGAAGCCGAGCAGCCCGCGCGAGACGCTGGTCCAGACGATGTCGAGCAGGGTGCCCTGGAGCCACAGCTCCTTCAGGCCCGACCAGACCGAGGACGGCGAGGGCAGCTTGGTGTCGTCGGTGACCTTCGCCCACACCAGGCCCTGCCACACCACCAGGACCAGCGCGATCGCCGACAGCGGCGGCAGGACCTTCTGGACCAGGGTCTCGCGCAGCGGGGTGCGCCCGCTCTGCACCGTCTCCAGCGCGTCGAGGCCGGCCTCCAGACCGGCCAGGTCGTGGGTGTCCTTGTCGGCCTTGACGGTATCGGGCGTCTTGTCGGCCTTGTCGGCCGCTGACGTCTCAGTGCTGGCCATGGCGGCGGATCTCCCCACGCAGTTGTTCGGTGATCTCTACGGAGAGCTCCGCGACGTCGGAGTCCTCGATGCGGCGCGGATGCGGGATGTCCACGGTCCACTGGTGCGCCACCCGGCCCGGCCGGGACGAGAGGAGCACCACGCGCTGGGCGAGGCGGACGGCCTCGCGCACGTTGTGGGTGACGAACAGGACGGACAGGTTCGTCTCGCGCCAGATACGGGTCAGCTCGTCGTGCAGTACGTCACGGGTGATGGCGTCGAGCGCCGCGAACGGCTCGTCCATCAGCAGCAGTTGGCTGTCCTGCGCGATCGCGCGGGCCATCGCCACGCGCTGGCGCATACCGCCGGAGAGCTCGTGCACCCGCTTGCCGTACGCACCGGTCAGCCGCACCAGTGCGAGCAGCTCCTCGGCGCGGTCGCGGCGCTCGGCCTTGGGCACCCCGCGCAGTCGCAGGGCGAGCTCGATGTTCTTGCCCGCGGTCAGCCACGGGAACAGCGCGTGCTCCTGGAACATCAGGGCGGGCCGCCCGCCGGGCGTCACAATCGTCCCGGCGGTCGGCTTGTCCAGCCCCGCCACCAGGTTCAGGAGCGTCGACTTGCCGCACCCGGAGGCTCCCAGGAGGGTGACGAACTCGCCCGGCGCGACGTCGAGGGTGATGTCGTCGAGGACGAGCTGGGGGCCGGCGGGACCGGCGAACGACTTCGAGACGTGCCCGATCCGGGCGGCGTACTCCGTCGTGGCACGCTCCTCGGCCTGAACGACTGCGGTGGCCATGGTCGTCACCTCCTGGGAACTGGTGCGGATACGGGGTTACTTGACGCCGAAGCCGGCGTCGGCGACCTCGGGCTTGCCCAGGGCCTTCAGGACCTTGTTGAGCGGCGCCAGGTCGTAGATGCCTTCCAGGTCGGGCTTCTTCAGCAGGCCCGCCTTGACCGCGTGGTCGGCCTCGATGCCGAGGGTGGCGGCCAGCGGGTCGTCGGTGGTCTTGATCGACTGCCAGGCCGGGTCCAGGACGTTCGCGGGCAGCGCCTTGCCGCTGAGCGACTTCAGGGCGGCGTTCGCGGAGGCCTTGGCCTTGTCCGGGTTGGCCTTGATCCAGTCGTTGGTCTTCACCGAGCCGCGCAGCACCGCCTCGACGACATCCGGGTGCGCCTTGAGGAACTTCTGCGACACGATGATGTTCGTGATCACGAACTCCTTGTCGGCCCACAGGTCGGCCTCGTCGAGGAGGACCTTCGCGCCCTGCGAGACCAGCTTGGACGCGGTCGGCTCCGGCACCCAGGCGCCGTCGATGGAGCCGGACTTGTAGGCGTCCGGGGTGATCTTGTTGTCGGTGCGGACCACGGAGACGTCGCCCTTGCCGCTCTGGGCCTCGACCTTCCAGCCCTTCTCGGAGATCCAGTTGAGGAAGGCCACGTCCTGGGTGTTGCCGAGCTGCGGGGTGGCGATCTTCTTGCCCTTGACGTCGTCCAGGGACTTGATCTTGTCCGGGTTCACCACCAGCTTCACGCCGCCCGACGCGGAGCCGCCGATGATGCGCAGGCTCTGGCCCTTGGACTTGGTGTAGCCGTTGATCGAGGGGGAGGGGCCGATCCAGCCGATGTCGATCGCCCCGGCGTTCAGCGCCTCGATCTCCGAGGGGCCCGCGTTGAAGGTGGAGGTCTTCACCTGGGTGCCGCCCAGCTCCTTCTGGAACAGGCCTTCCTGGACGCCGACCAGCGCGGTGGCGTGGGTGAGGTTCGGGAAGTACCCGATCTTCACGCTGTCGGCCGACAGCTTCTTGGCGTCCGAAGCGACCCCGGCCTTCTGGGCGTCGTCGGACTTGTCCTTCTGTGACCCGTAGCTGCAGGCGGCCAGGGCGAGCAGCGGGAGGGCGGCGGCGGCGACGAGGCCGCGGCGCAGAGCGGTGCGGTTGGCAGGCACGGGAGGTGTTCCTCTCGTTGGCCCGGCGGTCAACTCCCCCTGGGGACGGGGCAGATGGCCGGGAAGTCGGCAGGTCTTCGTCTGTGCGGATGGAGCGGGTGGTGCGGGTCGAGCCGCGGGGCGCGCGAGCGGTGCGCGTACGTCATCACGCACATCGGCCCACTCCGCCCTGCCCGCTGCCGAGGGCGCCGCTGCCGACGCGGCCGCCCTCCTTCGCGAACGTGGAGTAGAAGTCGTGGCTGCTCATGGTCAGAAGTCCCACCCGTCGTAGTCGACGTCGGCCTTGACCGGCTCGGGCGAGGCGAACGACTCGCCGACCATGCCCGCGGTGAGCGTGGTGCCGTCGGCCGGGTCGATCAGGATGAAGGCACCGGTACGGCGGGAGTCGGCGTAGGAGTCGAGCGGCAGCGGCTCGGCGGTACGGATCTTGACCCGGCCGATGTCGTTGGCGACCAGCTGCCCCGGGTGCGGGTGCAGCGACAGGTCGTCGAGGGTGAGGCGGGACGGGATGTCCTTGACGATCGCCTTGACCGTACGGGTGCCGTGCTTGAGCAGCACGCGGTGGCCCACGGCGAGCGGCTGGTCCGCCACGTGGCAGACCGTCGCCTCCACGTCCTGCGTGGTCGCGGGCGCGTCCCCGCTCGGCACGATCAGATCGCCGCGCGAGATGTCGACGTCGTCGTCGAGGAGCAGCGTCACGGACTGCGGGGTCCAGGCCACGTCCACGGACTCGCCCAGCAGGTCGATCCCGGAGATCGTCGAGATGCGGCCCGAGGGCAGCACGGTCACGCTCTCCCCGACGCGGAAGGTGCCCGCGGCGATCTGGCCCGCGTAGCCCCGGTAGTCGGGGTGCTCGGCGGTCTGCGGACGGATCACGTACTGCACGGGCAACCGGGCGTGGCAGCCGGTGAGGTCGTGGCTGACCGGGACCGTCTCCAGGTGCTCCAGGACGGTCGGGCCGCCGTACCAGTCCATGTGGGCGGACGGCTCCACCACGTTGTCACCGGCCAGCGCCGAGATCGGGATCGCGGTGATCTCCGGGACGCCCAGCTCGGCGGCGTACGTGGTGAACTCCTCGGCGATCGCCGCGAAGACCGTCTCCTCGTACCCCACCAGGTCCATCTTGTTGACCGCGAGCACCACGTGCGGCACGCGCAGCAGGGCGGCGACCGCGGCGTGCCGGCGGGTCTGCTCGACCACGCCGTTGCGGGCGTCGACCAGGACCAGGGCGAGGTCGGCGGTGGAGGCGCCGGTCACCATGTTCCGGGTGTACTGCACGTGTCCGGGGGTGTCGGCCAGGATGAACCGGCGCCGGGGGGTGGCGAAGTAGCGGTAGGCGACGTCGATGGTGATGCCCTGCTCGCGCTCGGCCCGCAGGCCGTCGGTGAGCAGCGCGAGGTCCGGGGCGTCCTGGCCGCGCTTGGCGGAGGCCGCCTCGACCGCCTCCAGCTGGTCGGTGAGGACCGACTTGGAGTCGTGCAGGAGCCGGCCCACCAGGGTGGACTTGCCGTCGTCGACGGATCCGGCGGTCGCGAAGCGCAGCAGGGTGGTCGCGGACAGATCCGCGAACTGCACAGCATTGTCAACGTGTGTGGACATTCTAGAAGTACCCCTCGCGCTTGCGGTCTTCCATCGCGGCCTCGGACATCTTGTCGTCGGCGCGCGTCGCGCCCCGCTCGGTGAGCCGGGAGGCGGCGATCTCGGCGATCACGGCGTCCAGCGTCGTCGCTTCGGAGTCGACGGCGCCGGTGCAGGACATGTCGCCGACCGTGCGGTAGCGGACCAGACGCTTCTCGGTGGTCTCGTCCTGCTTGGGGCCGCCCCAGTCGCCCGCGGTGAGCCACATGCCGGCCCGCTTGAACACCTCGCGCTCGTGCGCGAAGTAGATCTGCGGCAGGTCGATCTCCTCGCGGGCGATGTACTGCCACACGTCCAGCTCGGTCCAGTTGGAGAGCGGGAAGACCCGGACGTGCTCGCCCGGCGCGTGCCGGCCGTTGTACAGCTGCCACAGCTCGGGGCGCTGGCGGCGCGGGTCCCACTGCGAGAACTCGTCGCGCAGCGAGAACACCCGCTCCTTGGCCCGGGCCTTCTCCTCGTCGCGCCGCCCGCCGCCGAAGACGGCGTCGAAGCGGTGCTGCTGGATGGCCTCGGTCAGCGGCACGGTCTGCAGCGGATTGCGGGTGCCGTCCGGGCGCTCCTTGAGGACGCCGCGGTCGATGTACTCCTGCACCGAGGCGACGTGCAGCCGCAGCCCGTGCTCGGCGACCACCCGGTCGCGGTACTCCAGGACCTCGGGGAAGTTGTGCCCGGTGTCGACGTGCAGCAGCGTGAAGGGGACCGCCGCGGGGGCGAACGCCTTCAGCGCCAGGTGCAGCATGACGATCGAGTCCTTGCCGCCGGAGAAGAGGATCACCGGCCGCTCGAACTCGCCCGCCACCTCGCGGAAGATGTGCACCGCCTCGGACTCCAGGGCGTCGAGGTGGCTGAGCGCGTACGGGCTGTCGGTGCCCTCGGTCAGGGCGGCGGCGGTCGTCGTCATGCGAGACCCCTCTCGGTGAGCAGTGCGTGCAGGGCCGAGGCCGACTCCGTGACGGACTGGGTGTGCGACTCGATCCGAAGGTCCGGCGCCTGGGGCTCCTCGTACGGGTCGTCGACCCCGGTGAGACCGGAGATCTCGCCCGCCGCCTGCTTGGCGTACAGGCCCTTCACATCGCGTACGGAGCAGACCTCCACCGGGGTGGCGACGTGCACCTCCAGATAGGCGGTGCCCTCGGACTCATGGCGCTTGCGTACCGCGTCGCGGCTGTCGGCGTACGGGGCGATCACCGGCACCAGCGCCTTGACGCCGTTGGAGGCGAGCAGTTCGGCGACGAAGCCGATCCGCTGCACATTGGTGTGCCGGTCCTCGCGGCTGAAGCCGAGCCCGGCCGAGAGGAACTCGCGGATCTCGTCGCCGTCGAGCACCTCGACCCGGTGGCCGTCCGCGCGCAGCCGGCCCGCCAGCTCGTACGCGATGGTGGTTTTGCCCGCGCTGGGCAGCCCGGTGAGCCAGATGGTGGCTCCGGTGGTGGCCCCGCTCACGTGGTTCTCCTGGGTGTTGGTCATCAGCCGTGCAGCCCGCACTCGGTCTTGTTGCGCCCGGCCCAGCGGCCGGCCCGCGCGTCCTCGCCCTCCGCCACGCGGCGGGTGCAGGGCGCGCAGCCGATGGACGGATAGCCGTCCATGAGCAGCAGGTTGGTGATCACGCCGTGCTCCGCCACGTACGCGTCCACGTCCTCCTGCGTCCAGCGGGCGATCGGGGAGACCTTGACCTTCTGCCGCTTCTCGTCCCAGCCGACCACGGGCGTGTCCGCCCGGGTCGGGGACTCGTCGCGGCGCAGGCCGGTCGCCCACGCGGAGTACTCGGCCAAGCCCTCTTCCAGCGGCTTGACCTTGCGCAGCGCACAGCACAGGTCCGGGTCGCGGTCGTGCAGCCTCGGGCCGTACTCGGCGTCCTGCTCGGCCACGGTCTGCCGCGGGGTGAGCGTGATGACGTTGACGTCCATCACCTCGGCCACCGCGTCCCGGGTACCGATGGTCTCGGGGAAGTGGTAGCCGGTGTCGAGGAACACCACGTCCACGCCCTCGCGGACGCGGGACGCGAGATGGGCGACCACCGCGTCCTCCATGGAGGAGGTCACGCAGAACCGCTCGCCGAAGGTGTCCACCGCCCATTGGAGGATCTCCAGGGCGGAGGCGTCCTCCAGGTCGCGGCCGGCCCGCTCGGCCAGAGCCTTCAACTCCACGCTCGTCCGCTGTTCCTGAGTCGTCGTCATATCCGCTGGTCCCCTCCGGTGTCGGCTCGCTGAAGTCCCCGGGACAGCAGCCCGAGGAACTTCAACTGGAAGGCCCGGTTGCACGCCGCGCATTCCCAGGCCCCGTGGCCCTGCTCGTGGGGACGCAGGTCCTCGTCGCCGCAGTAGGGGCAGTGGAAGGGAGCCGCACGCTCGCTCACGACAGCGCCTCCTCGGAGGCACGGGCCGCCCAGGCGGCGAAGCGCTCGCCGGTCTCGCGCTCGGCCTCGAAGCGCTTGAGGACCCGCTCCACGTAGTCCGGCAGCTCGGCCGAGGTGACCTTCAGACCGCGGACCTTGCGACCGAAGCCCGCCTCCAGGCCGAGCGCGCCGCCCAGGTGCACCTGGTAGCCCTCGACCTGCTCGCCCTCGTCGTTCAGGACGAGCTGGCCCTTGAGGCCGATGTCCGCGACCTGGATACGGGCGCAGGCGTTCGGGCAGCCGTTGAGGTTGATGGTGATCGGCTCGTCGAAGTCCGGGATGCGGCGCTCCAGTTCGTCGATGAGCGCCGCGCCGCGCGCCTTGGTCTCGACGATCGCCAGCTTGCAGTACTCGATGCCGGTGCAGGCCATGGTGCCGCGCCGGAACGGCGACGGCTTCGCGGTCAGGTCCAGCGCCTCCAGGGCCTCGACCAGCGGCTCGACCTGCGCCTCCTCGACGTCGAGGACGATCATCTTCTGCTCGACCGTGGTGCGGACCCGGCCCGAGCCGTGGGCCTCCGCGACCTCGGCGATCTTCGTCAGCGTGGCGCCGTCGACGCGGCCGACGCGCGGGGCGAAGCCGACGTAGAAACGGCCGTCCTGCTGGCGGTGCACACCGACGTGGTCGCGCCAGCGCTGAGAGGGCTCGGCGGGCGCGGGGCCGTCGACCAGCTTGCGCTGGAGGTACTCGTCCTCCAGCACCTGGCGGAACTTCTCCGGGCCCCAGTCGGCGACCAGGAACTTCAGCCGGGCGCGGGTGCGCAGGCGCCGGTAGCCGTAGTCGCGGAAGATGCCGATCACGCCCGCCCAGACGTCGGGGACCTCCTCCAGCGGGACCCAGGCGCCGAGCCGGACGCCGAGCTTCGGGTTGGTGGACAGTCCGCCGCCGACCCACAGGTCGAAGCCGGGGCCGTGCTCGGGGTGCTCGACGCCGACGAACGCGACGTCGTTGATCTCGTGCACGACGTCGAGGAGCGGGGAGCCGGAGATCGCCGTCTTGAACTTGCGGGGCAGGTTGGAGAATTCCTTGCTGCCGATGTAGCGCTCGTGGATCTCGTCGATGGCCCAGGTGCCGTCGACGATCTCGTCCTCGGCGATGCCGGCGACCGGCGAGCCGATGACGACGCGCGGGCAGTCGCCACAGGCCTCCGTCGTGGACAGCCCGACGGCCTCCAGCCTGTTCCAGATCTCCGGCACGTCCTCGATGCGGATCCAGTGCAGCTGGATGTTCTGCCGGTCGGTGATGTCGGCGCTGCCGCGCGCGAACTCCTGCGAGATCTCCCCGATCACGCGCAGCTGCTGGGTCGTCAGCCGTCCGCCGTCGATCCGGACCCGCAGCATGAAGTACTTGTCGTCCAGCTCCTCCGGCTCCAGGATCGCGGTCTTGCCGCCGTCGATCCCGGGCTTGCGCTGGGTGTACAGCCCCCACCAGCGCATGCGTCCGCGCAGGTCGTTGGGGTCGATGGAGTCGAATCCGCGCTTGGAGTAAATCGTCTCAATACGTGTCCGCACATTGAGACCGTCGTCGTCCTTCTTGAACTGCTCGTTCCCGTTGAGCGGCGTGAAGTGACCGACGGCCCACTGGCCTTCACCACGGTGGCGCCCCGGCTTGCGGCGGGGTGCGGCGGAGGCGGGCTTGTCTGGGGTGGCGGCCATGGGGATACGTCCTTCGGGACTGCAGGAGGGCGGCTCTGACCTGCACACTCGCGCTGAGGGCGCGGCGGTGCGCAAGTACGGTGAAAGAAGCTGGGGGCGGCGGTGCTGGGGTCTCTCAGCGGGCCGGACAGATGGCGCTGGACATGCGGCCCAGGTCGACGTGTCGTCGACTCACCAAGGCAATTCCAGTTCCGGACATGACGGAAGCGTGTCACGCGCGTCTTGGGGCAGTCCACCACTATCCAAAGTGTGGACAACAATGTCCCGAATAGTGGGACGGTGTGGTGCGGGTCACCTCTGGCGTACGCCGGACGCGGGGCCGGTGCCGCTCCTATTCTGCCTTGTGCCGGGGAGGCGCCAGGGGTGAGGGGGCACGCTCGTGTGGAGTCAGCCGCAGACATGGGGCCCGGCCGTCGCGGCCTTCGCCGCCGGGGTGCTGGTCCTCAAGCTGAAGGACTGGTTCAAGTCGCTCGTCGACAAGGCCGCCGCCCTCCTCTACGACCGGCTCGCGGGCAGCGCCCTGCTCGCCCGCACGGCGCTGCGCCGCTACATCGTCCGCGTCCACGAGCGCCACGAGCGCTTCTCCGTCTCCTTCCGGGTCGACGACCCGCAGGCCATGGACATGGCGTCGGTGTACGTCCCGCTGCGCACCGCGTCCGGCTTCGGAGCGGGCGCGGAGCAGAGCGAGGCGGCGGCGTCGCTGCACGAGGCCCGCCGCGCCGTGGTCCTCGGTGTGCCCGGCGCGGGCAAGACGATGCTCCTGCGACACACCGTCCTCGCCTGGTGCCGTGAGCGCTACCGACCGGACGGGCCGCCGCGCCGCGCCTGGTACGGGCTCCGCCGCCCGCCGAGGGCGGAGCCGGGGGAGCTCGTCGACGTACCCGTACTGCTGAAGCTGCACGAGGTGAACCTGGAGAAGAAGGATCTCCGTGACCACATCGTGAAACACTTCGCGGACCATGACTTCCCGGGCGCCGGGAAGTGGACCGACCGGGCTCTCGCGGAGGGCCGCCTCGCCGTGTACTTCGACGGCCTGGACGAGGTGCCGGCGGCCCGGCGCAAGGAGGTCGCGGACGCCATCCGCCAGTTCATGCGGACGTACGCCAAGTGCCGGGCGGTGATCACCTGCCGGATCGCCGTCTACCGGGGCGAGTTCAACGAGGACGTCGACCGCACCCTGCGGGTCCAAGAGTTCGACGAGCGCCTGGTGCGCCGCTTCCTGCACGGCTGGCCCTGGCCCCAGCACCTGCCGCCCGACACGGTCGAGCAACTGCTGGGCGCCCTGCGCGACACCCCGCAGCTGATGCCGCTGGCCCGCAACCCCCTGCTCCTGACGATGATCGCGTACCTGTACAGCCATGTGTACGCGGGCACCGACCAGGCGCTCCCGCACACCCGCGCCGACTTCTACAAGCAGGTCACCGACAGCATGCTCGGCGACCGCCAGCGGGACGCGCGCTTCTCGCACCCCGTGAAGAAAGCGGTCCTGCAGCACCTGGCCCTGGCCGCACAGGACATCCCTTCGGACGTCCACGACCGCCTGGCGCTGCCGGAGCGGGAGGTGCTGCGGCACCTACGGGCCGCGCTGGCCGAGCAGGGCCGCCCGGAGGACCGGGCCCAGGAGGTCCTGGAGGAGATCGTCGAGCGCAGCGGGCTGCTGCTGGCCGTGGACAGCGGGGAGCGCTACCAGTTCGCGCACCTCACGCTCCAGGAGTACCTGGCTGCCACGCGCCTGGCGGCCGACCCGGCCCGGCTGCTCGCGGGCTACCACCGCGACCCGGCGGCGTGGCGCGAGACGGTACGCCTGTGGTGCGGCGCGGAGCCGCGCGACTGTACGCAGGTCGTACGGGCGGTCCTGGCACGCGACCCGGTGCTCGCTTTCCAGTGCCTGGCGGACGCGCAAGTGGTGGACGAGGCGCTGGCCGACGAGATCGTGTCCATGTTCCGGGACCGCCTGGGCCGCGAGACGGGCGTGGACCGGCAGGCGGTGATCGGGGCGTTCGGGGTGGTGGCGGGGGACCGGCGGGCGCGGGGCGACGCGGTGTTCGCGATCCTCTCGACGCTCGCGGCCGACGGGCGTGACGTCGAACGCCAGGCAGCGGCCGTGGCCGCGCTCGCCGCGACCAATCTGCCCAGGGCCGCGGAGCGTCTCGCCGAGCTGCTGCCCGCGGTCCCGGCGGCCGCACCGGCTCTCGTGTCCATGGGCGACCTGGCGGTCCCCGCGCTGCGGACGGCCGCCCTGCGGGGGCGGCGGGAGGCGCTGCGGGCGCTGTGGGAGATCCGGACCCCGCGTTCGGCGGTGGCGCTCTCGGCCTTCCTGCTGGACTCGACGGGGGAGGTCGCGTTCTACCTGGGGGACCTGCTGCGGGACCGGGGGATCGAGGAGGCGCTGGGACAGACGCCGCAGCGGGTGCGCGAGCCCGACTACATGTGGGTCTGGCAGCCGTTCGCGCTCGGGCCGGAGGATCCCCTCGTCCGGCGGGTGAGCATGATCGCGGTGGCGATCCTCCGTGACGGGGCGGAGCCGCCGCCCGGGGTGGAGGTGGATCCGCGCATCGTGGTGGCGCTGAGCCTGGTGCACCGGGAAGCCCCGCCCGGCAGCGCGCTGTGGGAGGCGGCCAGCTGGGCCGCACGCATGCGGATGTACCAGCTGATTCCGCCCGCGATCGCGCCGGACGTCGCCAGGTTGCTCTTCGACCGGTCCAACTCCGTCGCCGCCTGGGAACGGGTCAACGACCCCGTCGAGCAGCCCGATTACTACTACGCCGACAGCTGGCACCACGCGCTCCAGCTCGCCCTCGCCGCGGTGGTCTCCCTGTGTGCCCTCGGGCGGCTGGTCGAGGCGGTCGTCGGCAGGCAGCCGTGGGGGCCCCTGTGGCTCGACTGGGCGGCCCTGTTCGTCATCGTCGGCGGGTGGGGTCTGTTCCTCGCGGACGAGCTCATGGGGTTTGCCGTGCTGCCCGTCGCGTGCTTCTTCGCCGTCGTCGCCTGGCGCGACTGGCTCGGAGCCGGCCCGGCCGTCGCGGTCGCCCCGGCCGTCCTGGGAACCTGCGCCGCACTCGCGCTGCGGGGGTACGTGCTCACCGCCCGGGCCGAAGCCGCGCGCGCCCCCCTGCGCCGCTTCGTCCGCGAGCACCTGAACCGCTGGGAGCCCAGCGGCACCTGAACCAGGCCCTAGTACGCCCCGGGCCACGGCCCCGGCGCCTCCACCTCCGCCTCCTGCGTCACCTTCGTGTCGAAGAGCCGGAACCCGCGCCGCAGGTAGTTGTCCATCGCGTGCTCCCCGTCCAGCGAGCACGTGTGCAGCCACACCCGCTTCGTCGTCGGGCGGTCCGGCCAGCGGTCGGCCAGGTCCCAGGCGCGGGCGATGCCGTACGACAGGAGGCGGCCGCCGATGCGGCGGCCCCGGAACGCCGGGACCAGGCCGAAGTAGACGATCTCCACCGCGCCCTCGTCCTGCGCGTCGAGCTCGACGTACCCGGCCGGGGTGCCGTTCTCGTACGCCACCCACGTCTCCACGCCCGGCTTGGCCAGGAACTCCTGCCACTGCGCGTACGACCACGACAGACGGTCGATCCAGCGGATGTCGCCGCCCACCGCCGTATAGAGGAAGCGGCTGAACTCGGGCGAGGGCACCGCCGCGCGGACGATCCGGATGTCGCCCGTGGGCTCGGCGGCGGGGCGCAGGTCCGCCGGGGACGTCTGCTCCAGGGACCAGGTGGTGACTTCGGCGAGGTTCATGCAGGTCACAGAATCATGGAGTGGGCCCCGGACCCAAGCCGGGGCCGGAACGCCGCCGCTCAGTGCGGATGCGGGCGCGCCCCGCGCACCGCCGGGGCCGTCGAGTGGGGGAGCAGGTCCGCCGGGCGGTCCGGCCGGATCACCTCGACCTCCACGTCCTCCGCGAACCGGTACGGCCGGTGGTCCAGCACCTCGGCGAGGTGGCGCCGCAGCCGGGACATCTCCGCCCGTACCGTCACCGTACGCGTCGGGTCCTCGAAGATGTCGTGGGCCAGCTGCGCGGCCGTGCGCCCGGCGCGGTGCAGGGCCAGGACGTAGAGGAGCTCGGCGTGGCGCGGGCTGAGCTCCTGCGCCCAGCTGCCCGCGTCCCCCGCGACCGTCACCGACGAGCGGCGCGGGCGGCTCAGGTCCAGCACCACCCGCGTCGGTCTCGCGGCCGCGTCCCGGCCCCCGTCGCCCACCACCTGCACCAGCCAGCCGCCCGGCAGCGGCTCGACCGCGCACATGCCGAGCGAGGGCAGCCAGACGCGGCCCGCCCGGAACGACTTGGGCAGCGGCAGCCGGTCCACCGGCGGCATGCCGGTCACCGCCGCCGTCCAGCCGTTGGTGTCCACCGCGAGCGCCCGGCCGCCGACCCGGCACAGCACGGGAGCCGCCACCGTCCGCAGCCGCTCCACGGCGGCGAGATGGCGGGTGCGCAGCTCGGCCTCGGCCAGGCGCGAGACGGACGTGACGAACGAAAGGGTCGCCGGGTGCATCGTCGACAGCGGACCGCTCACGTCCACCACGCCGAGCAGCCGCCCGTCGCGCGGGTCCACGATCGGCGCGCCCGCACACGTCCAGGCGTGGTGGGTGGAGACGAAGTGCTCGGCGGAGTACACCTGCATCGGGCGGCCGGTGATCAGCGGGGTGCCCACCCCGTTGGTCCCCACCGCGCCCTCGCTCCAGTCGGCCCCGACCGCGAACCCCAGCGCGTCGGCCTTTCTGAGGACGGAGGCGTGGCCCTCGCGCCACAGCAGCTTTCCGTCGGCGTCGGAGACGACCATGATGTGCTGCGCGGCGTCCGCGACCGACACCAGCGCCTCCCGCAGCACCGGCAGCACCTCCCTGAGCGGCGAGGACTGGCGGCGCCGCTCCACCTCCTCCAGCGGCAGCAGCCGGACGTGGCCGGCGCCGTCCGGGTCCACGCCGTGGCCGAGCACCCGGCGCCAGGACGCGTCGATCTCCGCGCGCGGCGAGACTCTGGAGGGCAGTCCGGCGAGGGCGGCCGCCCGCATGTCCTTCAGCAGCCGAGTGGCTTCCCGCACGTCCATCGCGCCCAGCCGGGCCGGGTCGAGGGTGGTGGTGTCCTGCACTGGGTCCTCCTGTCGGCACCGGCGTTCCGAGGGGGAGTTGAACGCGGGCGCCACTGATTCATCGTGCCCGCCCGGGCGTTCGCGCGCGGGCGATATGCCGCACATGGCTGCAACCCTTTGCAACTCTCGCGAACGGACGTGCGTGTGTACGAAGGTGGTGGAACACCGGACGTCCGGTCGTCATGGCCCGCGAGGGCGCATGGGAGTGCGGGGGTGGTGCCGTGTCGGCGCAGCACCACCCCCGACGCACGTTCCGGTCAGGACGCCCGGGCCGCTGAAGGCCCGGGCGCCCGCCGCACCTTCTCGCCACCGGGCGCCCGCCGCACCTTCTCGCCACCGCGCGCCCGCCGCTCCTACTCGCCACCGCGCGCCCGCCGCTCCTACTCGCCACCGGGCGCCCGCCTCCTCGCGCCGGCGGCCAGGCGGCCTTCTCGCCCCGACGGCCGGACCGTCAGACCTCCGCCCGCGCCCGCTCCACGACCGCGCCCAGATCGAGCGTGTGCGGCAGCGTCCCGAAGGCCGTACCCCAGTCGCCGCCGAGGCGGGACGCGCAGAACGCGTCCGCGACCTCCGGCGGCGCCCAGCGCACAAGGAGCGCCCCCTGGAGCACCAGCGCCATCCGCTCCACCAGTCGCCGCGCCCGCGCCTCGACGCCGTCCAGGTCCGCCAGCTCCGTCAGCAGGTCCTTGATCGCCCCGTCCAGGCGGTGGTCCGCGCCGCGCGCCTGGCCGACCTCCTGCAGGTAGGCGTCCAGGGCGTGCGGTTCGCGCTGCAGCGCCCGCAGGACGTCCAGCGCCTGGACGTTGCCCGAGCCCTCCCAGATCGAGTTGAGCGGCGACTCGCGCAACAGCCTGGGCAGCCCGGACTCCTCCACGTACCCGTTGCCGCCCAGACATTCCAGGGCCTCGGCGACGAGCGGCGTACAGCGCTTGGTCACCCAGTACTTCGCGGCCGGCACCGCGAGCCGCAGCAGCGCCCGGTCCTGCTCGCTCCCGGAGTCGTTGGCGGCCGCGAGCCGCAGCGCCAGCGTGGTCGCCGCCTCCGACTCCAGAGCCAGGTCCGCCAGCACGTTCCTCATCAGCGGTTTCTCGATCAGCACCCCGCCGAACGCGCTGCGGTACGCGGCGTGGTGGATCGCCTGGGCCACGCCCTGCCGCATCAGCGCCGCCGAACCGACCACGCAGTCCAGCCGGGTCGCCGCCACCATCTCGATGATGGTGCGCACTCCGCGCCCCTCGTCCCCGACCCGGCGCGCCCACGTCTCGTCGAACTCGACCTCGCTGGAGGCGTTGGACCTGTTGCCCAGCTTGTCCTTGAGCCGCTGGATCCGGAACACGTTACGGGTCTCGTCGTCCAGGACCCTGGGCACCAGGAAGCACGTCAGCCCGCCCGGCGCCTGCGCGAGCACCAGGAACCCGTCGCACATCGGCGCCGAGCAGAACCACTTGTGCCCGGTCAGCAGATACTCACCGCCATCCCCGAGCGGCCGGGCCTGCGTGGTGTTGGCCCGGACGTCGCTGCCGCCCTGCTTCTCCGTCATGCCCATCCCGAGGAGCACCCCGGCCTTCTGCGCGGCCGGCCGCAGCCCCTCCTCGTACACATGGGAGGTGAGCTTGGGCTCCCACTCGGCGGCCAGCGCCGGATCGGCCCGGAGCGCGGGCACGGCCGCGTGGGTCATCGACAGCGGGCACCCGTGGCCCGCCTCGGCCTGCGTCCACACCAGGAACCCGGCGGCGCGCCGCACATGCCCGCCGGGCCGCCCCCAGGCGTCGGTGAGCCCCGCCCCGACGGCGTGGCCCAGCAGCCGGTGCCAGCTCGGGTGGAAGTCGACCTCGTCGATGCGGTTGCCGTACCGGTCGTGGGTGCGGAGCTTGGGCGGGTTCTCGTTCGCCAGGACGCCCCACTCCTGGGCCTGGGTGGAACCCGCGGTGCGCCCGAGCGTGCTGAGCTCGTCCCGCGCCTCCTCGACGAGGCCGGGTGCCAGATGCCGTGCCACCCCCTCGGCGAGAGCGCGGTCGGACAGGAAGACGTCGTATCCCACCAGGGGCGGAGCCTGGTTGGTCACTGTGTGGGTGGTGGCTGCCATGCCGATACGGTAAGGAGGTGCAGCCAGCAAATGAAACACCCGAGCGGCCATCGGGCCGACTCCACCGGGCCCCGAGCCGACTCCACCGGGCCCGCGTCCTCTACCGCAACGTATCGAAGCGGAAGATGGCCTGGCTGCTCCTGAAGGACACCGTCAACTCGTGCATCGAGTACCGCATCCTCGGGCTCGCGGCCGAGGCGGCCTTCTTCACCCTGCTCTCACTGCCTCCGCTGCTGCTCAGCCTGATCGCGCTGCTCGGCTACGTCGACGGCTGGACCAACACGGACACCGTCGCCAGCATCAACAAGAACATCCTCACGGCCGCCCAGTCGGTCCTCTCCGACCGGGGCGTCCACGATTTCGCCGAGCCGCTCCTGGCCGACGTCACCAAGGGGAAACGGCCGGAAATCGTCTCCCTCGGCTTCGCCTTCGCCCTCTGGTCGGGCTCCCGGGCCGTCAACGTCTTCATCGACACCATCACCGTGATGTACGGGCTCGACGGCCACCGGGGCATCGTGCGCACCCGGATGCTCTCGCTGCTGCTCTACATCGTGGCCCTGCTGATCGGCGCGGTGGTGCTGCCGCTCGCGGTGGTCGGGCCGGACCGGGTGGTCGAGCTGATCCCGTGGGGGACGGATGTGATCAGCGTTCTGTACTGGCCGGTGATGATCCTCCTTTCGGTGGCATTTCTGACCACCCTCTTCCACGTCTCGGTACCGGTCCGCTCGCCCTGGATCGAGGACGTGCCGGGCGCGCTGGTCGCTCTGGCGATGTGGGTGCTCGGCTCGTTCCTGCTGCGGATCTACCTCACCAACACGGTCGAGGGCCCCACCATCTACGGCTCGCTGGCCGCGCCCGTCGCCGTGCTGCTGTGGATCGGCGTGTCGGCCTTCGCGGTCCTGGTGGGCGCGGCGGTGAACGCGGCGATCGACCGGGTGTGGCCGTCGGTCGCCACGGCCGCCGCCCGCGCCGCCAACGAGCGGGTCAAGGCTGCCCAGGCCGCCGAGGTCGTGGCCCGCGCCGCCCAGGCCCGGGCCGCCTACCAGGGCGACCCGGACGACTTCGACCCCGCCGACCTCGGAATGCCGTCGGAGTACCCGGAGCGGTGGTCGCGGTTCCTGCCGCCGGACGATGTGAGGTCCCGGCTGCACGGGACGCGGGACCCGCACGGCAAGGACCGGCCCTAGCCCTCTGTGAGGGCATCGGTGATCGCCCCGAGCGAGGTGGTGACGAGCGTGGCCCCCGCCGCCCGCAGGTCCGCCGCCGAGGCCGCGCCGTCCGCGAGCCCGACGTACGCGACGCCGAGCCGGGCGGCGATGGCGGCGGCGCCGGGCATCCGCCCGACCACCAGCGCGTCGGCGATGCTGCCCACGGCCTGGAGGATCGCGTCCTCGCCCATCCGGGTCCGCGTCCGGACGTCCACGGGCAGGTCGCCGAGGGCCTGCCGCACCGCGTTCTCGGCCCCGCCGGCGACCACGACGACCCGCCGCCCGGAGTCCGTGAGCGCCCGGATCGCCTCCAGGGCGTGCGGGCGGGAGAGCGTGCCGTCGTGGTCGACGAGGACGGTGCGGACGGGGGTGAGGAGGGTGCGGAGGGGGGTGAGGGCGGGGTGGAGGGTGACGTGGGCGAGGAGGTCGGCGCCGCCCTCTCCGAGAGTCACCCGCTTGCTCAGCCGCGCGTCCACCCGGACCTGCGCCAGGTCGATCTGGGCGAGCCCGTGGTCGCGCACCAGGGGGGCGAGCATACTGCTGAGCTGCTGCCGAACCTCCTGCACCCGGGGGGCGCCGTCGACGTCCGCCCGCCAGATGGCCAGCGCCTCGGCGGTGAAGGCGAGGCCGTCGACCGTACTGGGGAGCGGGAAGCGCAACTCGACGCTATTGGTGAACTCCGCCGCTGTGACCCGGCGAAACCAGATGGCGGATCCGGCATCTCCGTAGCGCTCGTACCCCTCGGCGTCTTCGGCGTCGAGCAGCCCGTACACGGTGTCCTGCACACAGACGCCCAGCATGTCGGTGCCGGATTCCGGTGTCGGCGGCGCCAGGGCGAGCAGTGACCTCGCCAGGGCGTGCTCGCCGTCCGTCTGCACCAGCAGGCGCAGCTGTACGGAGTCCAGCCACTCGTGCGGCACGTTCCGGACCAAGGCCCCGGGCAGCTCTTCCACAGCCCGCCGCAGCACGCCGGACGGCGTGTCGTCGAGGCGGGCCAGTAGGAGGACGCTCGTGCCGTCGTACCTGACCTCCGGCCGGACGCCGAACACCCGCTCCACGGCGGCCACCAGGGGGTCCGGGACCAGATGGCCGACGCGGTCCGGGGCCACCTCAAGGACCACGGCGGGCTGCGACAGCCCTGCCCTTCGGAGCGCGTCCCGCCGCTCCGTCACCGTCCGCAGCAGCTCCGCCAGCTCCCCCCGGTGCCGCGCCGCCCACTGGCCCGGCATCCCCTCCAGCGGCTCGCCGGCCCACAGCCCGAGCGCGGTCTCGTACCGCTCCAGGGCGAGGTCGCGGTCGCCGGAGGACTCAGCCGTCTCCGCCTGGAAGACGAGCTGTTCGGCGCTGAGGAGGTCGACGTCGGCGCCCTTGAGGGTCAGCCGGTAGGTCTCGTCGGCCGTGCCCTCGACTGGGTGGCCCATGCGCATGAGGCGAGCCGCGACCTCGTGGACGTCGTGCCGCCACTCCGGTTCCCACAGCTCCGTGCCCGTGACCCTCTCGCCGCGCGCGAGCACCAGCGCGCACAGCATGCGCAGCTCGGGGCCGTCGGTCTCGGGAGCCGGGACACCGTTGACCCAGGCCTCGGGCGGGCCGAGCAGGCGGTAGACGCGCCGGGGCCCCACGGGGGCGCCACGCAGTTCGGCGGCGGCCCCGTGGCGGTCTGCGGGCGACGACTCGAACAGTCTCAGAAGCGCGTCGCAGAACTCCTGAGGCAGGTCCGGTCGCCGTGCCGCGAGTGCCGTGGAGGTCAGCTGGCGCGGGCCGCTGGCCAGCGCGTACAGAACCACACCGACCCCGAGGAGGTCGTCTTGCGGGCTTACCGGACCGGGGCGGATCCCGGGAGCGCGCAGGAGAGCACCCCGGTCGCGGGACAGCAGCACGCTGTCCGCCGTCAGGTCGCCGTGGGCCACTCCCGCTTCGTGGAGCGCGCCCACGCCGGAGAGCAACTCCCGCGCTGTCTGTGCGAGAGCGTCGGCCGGAAGACCCGACGGATACTCCGCCAGCACGGACGCGAGGCTGGGTGTGCGCACCAGCTCGGAGACCAGGCACAGCGCGCCCTCGACCGCGAACGGTGGGAAGTTCAGCACCAGCTGGGGGTGGCGGACGCGGGCAATGCGCCGGGCCTCGTCGAGGAAGGACATCACCGTCGACGGCGCGTGGCGGAACAGCGTCACCAATACCGAGGCTCCCGACGACAGGTCCTCGGCCTCCCACCGCTCACCGGAGGCGGAGAACTCCCGCTGCTTCAACCGGTACCGCCCCGCCAGCACCCGCCCCGCACCTTCATCCTCCGGCCCCCGAAGCATCCGCACGCTCTCCCGGCTGACCAGCGCGAACGGATCCCCCGGGACCGCCCCCACCGGCCCGCCCCGCGCCGCCACCAGCGCGCGGAACTCGCCGGGGACCGCGCCCGCCAGCGCCTCGATGCGGGCGTTCACCCGGCTCAGCAGGCCGCTCGTGCGGACGTGGGCGGTGTGCGGCAGGGTGCCGAGCAGCACCTCGCGCACCCCGGGCCGGAAGTCGTACGCGCCCGGCGGGCCCGGCACCGCCGTGAGCATGCCGCTCAGGACCACCTCCGCCAGGTGCTGCGGCCGTGGGTGCGGCTCCACGGCGGCGTGCACGAGCCGCATCACCGGCAGGTGCGCGCAGCCGACCGCCAGATGCGCCGCGAGCCGGAACGCGGCCGGGGACGCCACCGACCGGAACCGCAGCACGAGTTCGTCGGCGGGCAGGTCGAGGACCGGCGCCGCCGCCTCCCCGCACGGCGGCCGCACCCCAAGGACCGCCGCCGCGCCCGGCACCTGCGCACCGCCGCGCGCCCCCACCAGCTCCGCCCAGTTCCGCAGCCAGCGCGCCGACGGCTCCAGGACCGGCACTGGGATGCCGCCCGGTACGTTCGCGGCCGCGTCGCGCTCGTACGGGAGGAACGTCAGCGACGTCCCCGCCGCGCCCGGGCCCGGCGCGCTCAGCAGCCCGGCGGCGGGCGCGAACGCCGTGTACTGCCACAGCCGTTCCGGCAGCGGCTGGACCACGGCGACCGGCAGGGTGCGGGCCCAGCCGCGCAGCGTGCGGTACCAGCGGCGCCCGGCGGGGCCGTCCCGCCACTGCGGGCCCATGCAGTCGCTGAGCACGAGCACGGCCGTACGGCTGGTCGCGGCCGGGCGGGCCGGGAGCGAGCCGTCGGCGGCCAGCGGCAGCACCTCCACCGTGCGGAACGCGCCCGTCTGGGCCAGCGCCCGGTGCAGATCGCGCAGCAGCGGCCGCCACATCGCCATGGTCGGGCCCGCGTCGAAGACGATCCGCAGATGCAGCCAGCGCTCCGGGCGCGGGCGCAGCACCGGGAACCACCACTCGGGGCGGGCGCCGGCCAGCGCGCCCCGGTGGGCGGTCGCGCTCTCGTCGAACTCCCGCTCGTACGCCGAGGGCACCCGCCGCTTCAGCGGGCGTACGGCCCGCTGGAGCGCCAGGGGATGCGTGAGCATCGCGGGCGCGGGGGCCAGCAGGGGCGCGTGTTCGCCGCCGCGCTCCGGCGCGGGCGCGGGGCCGCCCGGCGGCGGGGTGCGCAGGGGTACGCGGTCGGACGCGTGCGACCGCTCGGCGGGGGCCGCCTCGGAGGGTCCCTCGGGTTCGTGGGCCTCCCGCTCCCGTATGTCGTCGGGGAGCGGGGGCAGCGGCAGCCGCGCGTCCGCGCCGCTGCGGATCACCGGTTCCTGACGCATGTGCCCCGCCAGCCACAGCGCCTCGGCGATCTCCCGTCCGGTCGGCGCACGGCCGCCGGCCGCGGCGAGCACATACCGCAGCCTCTCCGCGAGATCCCGTTCCCCGGCGGGCTCAGAACTCATCGGGCCGCAGGCCCTCCGGTTCCAGCGCCTGGCTCAGATACGGCATCAGATGCTCCGCCAACTGCTCGCGCGAGGCGCCCTGGAGCCCCGAAGTACGGGTCAGATAGACCGCGTTGAGGAGCTGGTCGGTCGCCAGCTCGCCGCCGGACGCGCGGTGCAGGAACCGGTCGACCAGCTCCAGCGCGTCCGCGTCCAGCTCGCCCAGGTGCGCCTCCACGATCGCCTTGAGCTGCCGTTGGTCCGGCTGTCTGAGCTCCAGCGTCACACAGCGGCGCAGGAACGCGGGCGGGAACTCGCGCTCGCCGTTGCTGGTGAGGACGACGAACGGGAAGGCGTTGCACCGGACGCGGCCCCGGTGCACCAGCACCCGGTCGTCCGCGCCCGCCACCATGATGTGGGCCTCGGGGGCGCGGTGTGCCGTCCGCACCAGCTCCGGAATCTCGAACTGGCCCTCCTCCAGGACGTTGAGCAGGTCGTTCGGCAGGTCCAGGTCGCCCTTGTCGATCTCGTCGATCAGCAGGACGCGCGGTCGCTGGTGGGGGAGGAGCGCGGTGCCGAGGGGGCCGAGCCGCAGATGGTCGGCGATGTCGTTGGCGGCGTCCTGGGACCGGGGCAGGGCCACGGCCGTGCCGTGCTCCTCCCGCGCCGCGTACAGCCGCGACAGCGGATCGTACTGGTACAGCCCGTCGTCCAGCGTGCTGCGGCTCGTCACGTTCCAGCGCAGCACAGGCCCCAGCATCAGCTCGCGCGCCACCGCGTAAGGAAGGCTCGACTTGCCGCTGCCGGGCGGGCCGGTGACCAGCAGCGGACGCCTCAAGTACAGCGCGGCGTTGACCAGTTCGACGCTCTGCTCGGTGACCACGTACGTCAGCGCGCGGTGCGTGCGGTCCGGTGAGGAGGCCGCGTCGTCGGGGTCCTCGGACGGCGGCGGCAGCAGCGGCTTGCCGTTGAAGGCGCGCCAGGGCGGCGGCGGGGGGAGCTGGGTGATGCCGTCGTGCGGCTGGCCGCCGCCGGTGTACACGGGCCACAGGGACATGCGGGCTGCTCCAGTTCCTTCAGCTCAGCGGGGACCGGTCGGGCGGGGCGACGGCCGGGAAGTGGCGCGGGTGCTCCCAGACGAGGGTGAGCCCGGCCGCCCAGTGCGGCCCGCTCTCGTCGTGCATGAACGCCTCCTTGCGCAACTTCAATATGTGGCCAGGGAGTTCGCTGGGCGCCAGGTCGGCCAGCCAGCGGCCCAGCTCGTCCAGGAAGCCGCTGCCCCGGCACCCGCCGTCGCAGGCGGCTCCGGTGCAGCCGGTGTGCGGCCAGAGCACGATCGGCGAGGGTGCGTTGAGCGCGGCCCCGTGCGGCTCGGTGGCCGTGCGCGCCGGGTCGGGCGGCCGGGCGAACCCCACCGGCCCGTACACGTCCTGGAGTTGTACGGAGAGCTTGTCCGGGCGGGGTGTCCTTCCGCACTCGATGCGGTGGACGGAGGAGCCGCGGCGGCCGTCGAGGGTCTCCCACATCTGGCGCAGCGTCCACTGGAGCCGCGGGTTCTTGCGGCGCAGCCGGTCCATGACGACGACGGGCGACACACAGCCGAGCGGCGGCTCGATGCCCTTGCGCCGCACCCACTGGTCGACCGGCTTGTGCAGCCAGTTGCGCGGCAGCGCGAACGCGACCAGCGCCCGCCCCCGGTCGTCGAGGTCCCCGAACGCGGCGTCGACCCGGTCCAGGACCCACTCGCGCAGCTGTCTCTCGCCGGTGACCGTGGCCGCGTCGACGAGCCTGCGGCTGCCGTCCCGGTACGCGTACACCTCCACCAGGAGCGCGTTCCGGCCCTCGCCGCTGCGGTTGATCTCCACCAGGACCGGCGACCAGCCGAGGTCGGGGACCCGGCCGCCCCCGCCCGGGTCGTTGAAGCGGGCCCGGTGGGCCCGGGCCCACTCGCGCAGCCCGCGCCCCAGCTCCGGATCCGGCGCCGCACCCGCGTCGGCCGCCGCCGCGAGCCGTACCGCGAACTCGGCGAGCGGCAGCGCGCCCGCCCTCGGCACCGACTCCGCCAGCAGGTGCCACACCGCCTCCCACAGACTCGCGAAACCGCCGTCCGGGGGCGCGAGCCCCAGCGGCCCCACCGCCTGCCGGAACAGCGCGTCCGGGTCGGCCGTGCCGTCGGGCACGCGCGCGAGGAGCGCGGCCAGCGCGCGCTTCTCGGCTGCCTGGTGGCCCGGGGTCGGCACGTGCTCGGCGAGCGGCGGCCAGGACCGCGCGAGGACCTGCGCCGAGACCATCCGTACCGGATCCATCGAGGACACCATGCCGACCACCTCGCCGCCCTCGGCCAGATGGACACCCGCGCCGCTGAACCCGCCGCTCACCGCCGTCCCGTACCCCGTCCACGCCTCCAGCTGCGTCCACTCGCCGCTGGTCAAGTCGCGTGCGGAGCAGCGCAGTTCGCTGAGGACGCCCTCCTCGTAGTCCTCCGGGAAGCCGTGCGCGAGGAGCTTGGGGGCCGGGTACGCGTACGGCGCGTCCGGGCGGGCGAAGCGGGCGGGGCGGACCGGCACGGGCCCGGCCAGTTCGAGCACGGCCCAGTCGCCGGGGTCCCGGGAGCCGCCCGCCCAGCCGCCGCGCGCCACCACGCGCGCCGCGACCGGTCCGCGCCCCGGCAGCCCGGGGAAGCGGACCTCGGCCGCCTCCTCCTGCCAGACCACGTGCGCGCAGGTCAGCACATGGCGGTCGGTGAACAGGAATCCGGCGCCGACCGCGCCGCCGCACGCGATGTACGTGTGCCAGGAGGGTGACGCCATCACCGCGCTGCCGTGGCTCCGCGGTCGGGGGCGGTGGCGGGCGCGTCGGGAGCCGCGCCGGTCCCGGGCGACCACGACAGCTTCACCAGGAGGTGGCCCTCCACCGCCGTCTTCGCGATCACCGCGCCCGCCTCGGCAGTCAGCTTCACGCCGAACTCCAGCTCCACGGCGTCCGGCTTGAGCCGCCCGTCCCGGAAGACGTGCAGCGCGGACTCGGCGGCCGCCCGGATGCCCTCCAGGGCGCTGTCGAACGTACGGGCCGCTTCGGAGACGGAGTTGTCGCCCCGGCGCACCAACTTGGCGCCGGAGGCGTGCCGTTCGACCTCCACCACGACGTGCGCACCGTCATCCGTCTGGAACTCCATCAGCGCACCCATCGCCGCCCCCTCGCAGCCGTGCCGGACCGGGCGACCATTGTGGCGGAGCGCCCCGGCCGCTGTCCGGGTTAGCTTTGAAGACATGTACCGAGAGCGTGCCTCGCGGCTGGCCGGCGCGGTGGTCTGGGCGCGCACGGTGGGGCCGGGCGCCGTCCGTCGCGTCCTGCCGGACGGCTGCATGGACCTGCTGTGGCGCGACGGGAAGCTGTTCGTCGCCGGTCCGGACACGCACGCGTACGTACCGGACGCGGCCGCCGGGGTCCGGTACGCGGGCGTGCGGTTCGCACCGGGCGCCGGCCCGGCCGCCCTCGGCGTACCGGCGCACGAGCTGCGCGACCGGCGCGTGGAGCTCGCCGCGCTCTGGCCGGGCGGCGAGGTGCGCCGCCTCGCCGAGCGGATCGCCGAGACCCCGGACCCGGCCACCGCCCTGGAGACGGTGGCGCTGGCCAGGGCCGGGGAGCCGGACCCGCTGATGCGTACGGTGGCCGAACGGCTCGCGGCGGGCGCCCCGGTCGCCGCGACCGCCGAGGCGGTCGGGCTCGGTGCCCGCCAGCTGCACCGCCGCTCCCTGGACGCCTTCGGCTACGGCCCCAAGACCCTCGCGCGCGTCCTACGCCTCCAGCGGGCGCTCGACCTCGTCCTTACGGGCGTGCCGTACGCGCAGGCGGCGCTCGCCGCCGGGTGCGCCGACCAGGCCCACCTCGCCCGCGAGATGCGCGACCTGGCCGGGACCACCCTCACCGCCTACGCCGAGGCGGCGAAGAGCGAGACGCCGACCCCGTCCGGGTCGTGGAGCGTCGCGTAACGCTGCCCCCAGAAGGCGTCGAAGGGCTTGAGGTGGCTGGAGTACCCGGCCGCCACCAGCTCCTCGTACAACCGGTCCACCTCGTCCGGCCCGTCGCAGACGAAGGCCAGATCGGCGCGGCCGCCGCCCTGCGGACGGGTCCAGTCCGGGTCGAAGGAGCGCACCACCTCCTCGGTGTCCCACAGGATTCGAGTGCCGCCGGGAAGCGTGTGCTCCACATGCGGCTCGGTGTCGGCCCCGGCCGGGATGTCCAGGCCCAGGCGGCGGTAGAAGGCGAGCGAGGCGGCCATGTCGGAGACGACCAGGCCGATGGAGTCGAATCGTGCGTTCATGGCTTCAACGTAGGCGGGGTGGGGCGGCGGGTCTTGTACGAATCGGACGTCCGCGTGATGCCGGCGGGGTGTCTCCCCTCCGTTGGCGCACTCTGCCTGCCGGGCGGCGCGCGGCCGCGTAGCGTGTGCGCATGCCTGCCGCCGATCAAGCGACCCGGCCCCTGCCGGGCCGAGCAGCCGCGCGCCCCGCGCCCCGCGACACCGTCCGGCTGGCGCTGGTGGGGGGCGTGCTCGCGCTCGCCTGCGCCGCCGTCCAGCTCGCCACCGGCGCCTGGCGGCTGCCGCTCGGCTGGGACGAGACCGTGTACGTCAGCCAGGTCGACCCCCGTGTCCCCGACGCCTTCTTCAGCGAGCCCCGGGCCCGGGGCATCAGCTGGCTCGCCGCGCCCGTCGCCCAGCTCACCGGCTCGGTTCCGGTGCTGCGTGCCTGGATGCTGCTGCTCGCGGCGGCGGGTCTCACGCTCGCCTTCCGCCCCTGGCTGACCCTGGTGGGCCGCCGGGTCGTGCTGCTCGCCGCCGTCCTCTTCGCCGGGCTGTGGGTGGTGCAGTTCTACGCGGGCGAGGTCATGCCCAACCTGTACGTGGCGTACGGGGCGGTCGCCGGGGCGGGGTGGTTCCTGCACGGCGCCGACGACCGGGACCGGCGGCGCGGCCCGCTGCTCGCGGTGGCCCTGAGCGTGGCCTTCACGGCGCTGGTCCGCCCGTACGACGGCGGCTATCTGGCGGTGGCCCTGCTCGCGGCTGTCCTCGCGGTACGGGCCGGGCGGCGGCTGCGCCTCGTCGTCGCGGTGCTGGCCGGACTGGTGGCCGGAGTGCTGCCCTGGGTGGTCGAGGCGTATCTGCGCTTCGGCGGCCTCCTGGAGCGGGTGCACGGCGCGGGCGAGGCGCAGGGCGGACTGAGTCTGCACAACGCGCTCGGCATGAACCTGATGACCCTCAACGGCCCACTGCTCTGCCGCCCCTGCACCTCCGGCTGGCCCAACCCCCATATGAGCGCGGCATGGTGGTTGGCCCTTCCCCTGCTCACCGTCGTCGGCGTGCTCTGCGCGGCCCGGGCCGGCCGGGTGCGCACGGCGCTGCTCGCGGTGTGGTGCGCGGCGGCGCTCGGCGTGCCCTACCTCTTCGGCATCGGCTATGCGGCGCCGCGCTTCCTGATCCCCGCCTACGCGCTGCTCTCGCTGGTCGTCGCGGAGTGCGTGGCCGGGGCGGTGGCGGCGGCGCGGGGACGGTGGCGGGTGGTCGTGGTGGCCGCCGTCGCGGTGTGCGTGGGGCTCCAGCTCTGGGGCCAGTACGGGATCATGGACCGGCGCACGGCACGCCAGCAGGCGCTGCGCTCCGACGACACATGGCTGGTGGCCCGGCTCGCGGAGTACGGCATCCGCCCGCCCTGCACCATCGTCGGCGAGCAGTCCCAGCCGCAGGCCTTCTACGGCCGCTGCTCCTCGCAGGCCAGCGACCGCGCCGACCGCACCCAGACGGTCCCGGGCATCGTGGCGGCGGCGCGGCGCACCCCGCTGGCCCTGGTCCAGGAGGCGCCGAACCCGCCCGCGTACGCCCGTTCCTGGCCCGGCCGCAAGGTGGTCACGCCCCGGACGGGAACGGTCTGGTACGTCTTCCTGGCACCGGCTCCCGCACGCCGCTGAGCGGGCCCGGAAAAGGAGTTGGCCGGGGTCGGGACCCGGCGTTATGGTGACTGCGTTCCGTGCGGCGGCCGTTGGCCGACGTGCTTCGGCCGTGAGATGTGATCCGGGAGGTGTGACCGATGGCTGTCATTGCGATGGGCGCTGCCCTCATCCAGAAGTGCCTCCATTCCACTCCCGTGGCCGCCGGCTGAACCCAACGCACCGCCGGGGCCGCCCTTGTGAAGGGTCACCCCTTGTCTTCCTCTTCTGCTTCGCAGCAGTCGTCCACCTCGCACGCCCTGTCTCCCTACGGCTGGGACGACGCCTGGGCCGCCGACTTCGCGCGCTACGCCGACCAGGGCCTGCTGCCCGGCCGCGTCGTCCGCGTCGACCGGGGCCAGTGCGACATCGTCACCGCCGAGGGTCTGCTGCGCGCCGACACCGCCTTCGTCACCCCGCACGACCCGATGCGGGTCGTCTGCACCGGTGACTGGGCCGCCGTCGAGCCCGCCGGCGACCCCCGGTTCGTCCGCGCGTATCTGCCGCGCCGCACCGCCTTCGTACGCAACACCTCCTCCAATCGGTCCGAGGGGCAGATCCTCGCGGCCAACGTGGACCACGCGATCATCGCGGTCTCGCTCGCCGTCGAGCTGGACCTCGGGCGGATCGAGCGGTTCCTGGCCCTGGCGTGGGAGTCGGGTGCGCAGCCGCTCGTCGTCCTCACCAAGGCCGACCTGGTGCCCGACCCGGTCGGGCTCTCCTACCTCGTCCAGGACGTGGAGACCGCCGCCCCCGGCGTCCAGGTCCTGCCCGTCAGCTCGGCGACCGGCGACGGCGTCGAGGTGCTGCGGGCGGTCGTCTCGGGCGGCACCAGCGTGCTGCTCGGCCAGTCCGGCGCGGGCAAGTCGACGCTGGCCAACGCGCTGCTCGGCACGGACGTGATGGAGGTGCAGGCCATCCGGGACGTCGACGGCAAGGGCCGGCACACCACCACGACCCGCAATCTGCTCGTCCTGCCCGGCGGCGGCGTCCTCATCGACACGCCGGGGCTGCGCGGCGTCGGCCTGTGGGACGCCGAGAGCGGCGTCGGGCAGGTCTTCGCCGAGATCGAGGAGCTGGCCGGGGAGTGCCGCTTCCACGACTGCGCCCACGAGGCGGAGCCGGGGTGCGCGGTGCTCGCGGCGATCGAGAACGGCTCGCTGGCCGAGCGGCGCCTGGAGAGCTACCGCAAGCTGATCCGCGAGAACCGGCGGATCGTCGCCAAGACCGACGCGCGCCTGCGCAACGAGATGCGCCGCGACTGGCGCCTCAAGTCGGCCGAGGGCCGCGCGAACATGGCCGCCAAGCGGGGCCGCGTGCGGTAGCGCCCGGTCTTTGTCTGCGGGCCGGTGGGGGGCCGGCCCGCAGTTCCCCGCGCCCCTCAAGGCGCCTGCGGGCGCCGGACGCGGTTGGTCTGCGGGCCGGTGGGGGGCCCGGCCGCGCGGTTCCCCGCGCCCCTCAAGGCACCTCCTGGGCGCCCCGGGGAATCGAGCGACCAGCCCCCACGGTCCGCGTCCGAATTCCGCCAGTCGTGCCCGCCCTGCTCCCGCACACTGGACGTGTGACGACGACATACGACGAGACCGACGAGACCCGCTACGAAGCCGTCAGCAGCCGGGACGCCCGCTTCGACGGCGAGTTCTTCTTCGCCGTGTCGACCACCGGCATCTACTGCCGCCCCAGCTGCCCGGCCGTCACCCCCAAGCGCCAGAACGTCCGCTTCTTCCCGACGGCGGCCGCCGCCCAGGGCCACGGCTTCCGGGCCTGCCGCCGCTGCCGTCCCGACGCGGTGCCCGGCTCGGCGGAGTGGAACGTGCGGGCCGACGTCGTGGGCCGCGCCGTCCGGCTCATCGGGGACGGCGTGGTGGACCGCGAGGGCGTCCCCGGCCTCGCCGTGCGCCTCGGCTACAGCACCCGGCAGGTCCAGCGCCAGCTCACCGCCGAGCTCGGCGCGGGCCCGGTCGCTCTCGCCCGTGCCCAGCGCGCCCACACCGCTCGGGTGCTGCTCCAGACCACCGGGCTGCCGGTCACCGACATCGCCTTCGCGGCCGGGTTCGCCAGTGTGCGGCAGTTCAACGACACCATCCGGCAGATCTACGCCCGCACCCCCAGCGCCCTGCGCGAGGAGTCCGGGACGAGGACCGGGCGGGGTTCGGCCGCCTTCGCCGCCGGGATCCCGCTGCGGCTCGCGCACCGGGGCCCGTACGCCGCCGCCGGGGTCTTCGACCTGCTCGCGGACGAGGCCGTCGCCGGGGTGGAGGAGATGACCGGCGAGCCGGGCGCGCGCACCTACCGCCGCACCCTGCGGCTGCCGTACGGCACGGGCATCGTGGCCGTCGAGGAGGCACGCCCGCGCGACGCCGCCCGGGGCGGCTGGCTGGAGGCCCGGCTGCACCTCACCGACCTGCGCGACCTCACGACCGCCGTCCAGCGGCTGCGCCGCCTGTTCGACCTGGACGCCGACCCGTACGCGGTGGACGAGCGGCTCGCCGCCGACCCCCGGCTCGCCCCGCTGGTCGCGGCCCGGCCGGGGACGCGCTCGCCGGGGGCCGCCGACCCGGACGAGTACGCGGTACGGGCGCTGGTGGGCCGGGACGCGGCGGACGAGCTCGTCGAGGCGTACGGCAAGCGCCTGGACGCCCCGTGCGGCGCGCTCACCCACCTCTTCCCGGAGCCCGCCGCTCTGGCCCGGCACCCGGACCCGGCACTGGCCGCCCTGGCCACCGCGCTCGCCGACTCCGCCCTGCGCCTCGACGCGGGCGCCGACCGGGAGGAGGCGGTCCGCGTCCTGTCCACCCTGCCGGGTCCGGACGCCGAAACCGTGGCACGGATCCGGATGCGGTCCCTGGGCGAGCCGGACGTGGCCGTCCCCGGCACGGACGAACTCCACCGGCCCTGGCGCTCGTACGCCCACCGCCACCTGAGCGCGGCCGGACTCCGGTAACCCAGCGGACATGCGGACGGCGTCGGCCGAGGGGCGGGCGCGGGTGCCCTCTGCGAACGTCGGTACATGATCCGTCTCGCCCGCGTCCCCCTGGACCGGTGGTCGGCGTTCGTGCCGGCGCTCGCCGTGGTGCTGCTCGCATTCACCTGGGGACGCTCGCTGCCGTCGGGCCTGGTGGCGCTGGTGTCGTGCTTCCTGGCGGGCGCGGTCCTGGCGGCGGTGCACCACGCCGAGGTGGTGGCGCACCGGGTGGGCGAGCCGTTCGGCTCGCTGAGATCATCGACCCGCCGGGCGGCCGCCAGCCCATGACGGCCCGTACCGATCAGGGCAGCGTCGTCCTGGTCCACTCGGGGGAGACGTACAACTTCACCGAGTTACGCGCCGAACTGGCCGCCCGCGGCCACCGGTTCATCACCGAGTCCGGCACCGAGGTCGTGCTGCGCGGCTATCTCGAATGGGGCGAGGACCGCGCCGGCATGGCCGTGGGGCTCGAAGTGCGGGTGCCGTTCTGCGACCACCGGCTCGTCGAGTACGTGTACAACGCGCCCTGGGCGCTGAAGTCCTTCGACGGGCGCGAGAAGAGCCTGCTGCGGGAGGCCGCGGCGGACGTGCTGCCGAAGTCGGTCTACGGCCGGGTGAAGAGCCCGTACCCCTCGACGCAGGACCCGAAGTACGCGGCCGCGCTCCAGGAACAGGGCAAGGACCTGCTGGCGCGCACCGGCCACCCCGTCTTCCAACTCGTCGACCCCGGGCGCCTGTCGGCCGCCGTGCGCGAGGCGGCACCGCAGACCACGCCGGCCTCCCGGAGCGGTCTGGAGCACGCCCTCGACCTGGCCGTCTGGTTCGACACGTACGCGCCGGGACTACACTCGCCTGACCTGAATTCGGTGCGGGGGGCGGCGTACGGGCGATGATCATCGACGACGATGCGGCGCTGCAACTGGTGATCTCGCTCCACCGGCTGCTGCGCGGTCTGCGCCGGGCCGCCCCGGCCGACGGGATCCAGCCCACCCAGCTCGTGGTGCTCTCGCTGCTCGCCGAGAGCGGGCCCGCCCGCATCGGCGAGCTCGCGGCCCGGGTGCCGTGCTCGCAGCCGACCGCCACGGCCGCCGTCCCGGGTCTGGAGGCGACGGGGCTCGTCCTGCGCGAGAGCGACCCCACGGACGGCCGGGCCGCCCGGATCGTCCCCACCGAACGCGGCGCCCGCGCCCTGGTGGACGCCGCCCGCGCCGAGGCCGAGGTGCTGGCCTGGCGCCTGGGCGCGCTCGGCGCCGAGGAGGCCCGGGCGGTCGTCGCGCTGGGCCCGCTGCTGCGCCGCCTCGCCGAGACGGCCCACGACGGCTCCGACCCGGCGAGCCGGGCGTAGGGCCTAATCCGGTGGATCCGGCCGCTCTCGGCGCGGGCCGCCGCTACTTCTCCTCCAGCCCCCAGCTGTGGATCTTCCCCGGGTGGATCCGGATCAGCTCCTCGCTGAAGTGCGGCCCCAACTCGTGCGGCCCGGTGAGCAGTTCGGCCTCGCCGCGCACCTCCACGCCCCGCACCCGCCACGGCCGTACGCTCACCACGTCGTCCACGACCAGCGCGAGCCGCGGGTTCGCCAGCAGGTTGCGCCACTTCTTGGTGGTGCCGAGCGCGTACCCGCCGATCAGGATCGTGCCGTCGTCCTGTGGGAAGAACCCGACCGGGTTCGCCTGCGGCTGGCCCTTGGGGTCGACGGTCGCCAGCCGGCCCAGCCGCTGGGACTTCAGGTACGCGCGCTCGGCCGCGCTGAATTCGGTCATGGCCCCAGCGTCACACGCGTACCCGCGCAAGGTCATCGGCTTAGGGAACCAGTGCGCACGGGTCGCGCGACCTACGTCCTCACCGGCCCGGACCCAAAACCGCCCGGACCCAAAACCGCCCGGCCCCGCGACACCCGGCCCCCCCGACGCCCGGCCCCGCGACGCCCGGCCCCGCGACGCCCGGCCCCGGAAGCGGCTCAGACCGAGATCACCACGCCCGCCCACAAGCCCACCACCAGCAGGCACGCGAACAGCTCCACCAGGACCGAATACCCGCCGGACCGCAGCACCGTACGGGCCGACGTCCAGCCCGCCCCGTGGCTGCCCAGCCGCATCCGCTCGGCCGCGTACAGGCCGCCCAGGAACCCCACGATCCCGCCGACCACCGGCAGCAGGAAGAAACCGGCGATCGCCGCGGCGCCGCCGGTCAGCAGCGAGCGCCGGGGCGCGCCGGCCGCCTTCAGGCGCCGGGGCGGCATGACCAGCTTGAGGGACTGGGCGAGCAGGAGCAGGCCCGTCGCCCCGGCCAGGACCGCCCAGGCCGTGCCGGTGGCGTCGGTGAGGGCCCACCACGCCACGGCGGCCCACACGATCGCCTGCCCGGGCACCCCGGGCACCAGCACGCCCAGCAGCCCGAGGAGCATCACCAGGCCCATCACCAGGAGCTGCCACACACCCACACTGCCCAGCGTGCAGTAACCGGGACGTTTCCGCAGACCCGGGCGCGGCGCGGGGCCGTGGCCGACGTGATCCGACCCCGGTCGGCGAGACCGCTATCGAGCCACCCAGCCGCGTTCGTACGCATGCCACCCCAGCTGGAGCCGGGTGGTGACGCCGGTCAGCTCCATCAGGCCCTTCACCCGGCGCTGTACGGTCCGCAGCCCCAGGTCGAGCTGTTTGGCCGCGCTCGCGTCCGTCATCCCGGCCAGCAGCAGCGAGAGGATCTCCAGATCGGTGGCGTCGGGGCCGGAGGACTCCTCCCGTACCGCCGTGCCCGCCAGCCGCAGCGGCAGCGCGTCCCGCCACACCGCCTCGAAGAGGCCCATCAGCGACTCCAGCAGGCCGCTGGCGTGCACCACCAGGGCGGCCGGCTCCGCGTCCCGGCCGGTCAGCGGCACCATCGCCAGGCTGCGGTCAGCCACCACCAGCTTGGTGGGCACCCGGTCGACCGTGCGCACCTGCTCGTCGCGGCCGAGCGCCGCCGTGACCTCGGTGATCCCGGCGGGCAGGGCGAGCACCTCGCGCTCGATGACGACCCGGTAGGCGACGCCCCGGGTCGCGGCCCGTTCCTCGGACTCTTTGTCCACCCCGGTCACCGCGACCGGATTGCCGGTGACCAGGGCGCACACCTCCTCGGCCGCGCCCAGCTGGAGCTGGTGGAAGCGGTGGGCGACGGCGGACGCGCCGGTCACCACCTCCACCAGGTCGTGCACGGCGGGCTCGGCGGCCTCGGCCCGGTACTCCTCGGCGAGCAGCGCGGCCGCCAGCTCCGCCTGCTCCAGCTCGTGGCGTTGCTGGGTGAGCAGGGCGCCGAGCGCCACGCCGGGCGGGGCCGCCACCCAGCGTCCGGTCCGGGCCGAGGACTGGGCGGCCAGGCCCTGGCGCTCCAGGCGCCGCAGCGCCCGTTCCGTGTCGGGCTCGGGCAGCGCGAGCCGGTGCGCCAGGTCCGCGACCTCGGCCGCGCCCAGCGCCACCAGCGTCCGGTACGCCGACTCCTGTGTCTCGTCCAGGCCTATGGCTCCCAGCACCCTCGTCCGCCCCTCTCGCGCCCGCTGTCCACGCGTGGCGGGAAACGGCCACGGCGCGAACCCGCCTCACAACATCATCCCCGCACCTTCCGTCGCTCTGCCAAGGCGACGCAACCGCAGTACCAACAGCCGTCGGCAACAAGGCATTTGTGCGCTTTGCGTGCGGAGTGCTTTGTTCCGGATTCACCTGGGGAGAGCGATGCGTCCGAAATCGCGCACGGCTCTGGGAGTAGCGACCACCGCCGTCCTGGCCGTCACCGCGGTCTCGCCGTCCGTGGCCACACCACCGGACGCCGCGACCGCCGCGAGACCCGTCACCGGCGGCGAGGCCGGCAGTTCCGTCACGGCAGTTCCGTCACCCAGACCGTGGCGCGCGCGTACGACGTGCGGTAGTCACCACGGTTCGCCGGGCGGCCCTGCCTGTGGGGGGAAGGGCCGCCCGGCGGAGGCACGTTCGCTCGCGTCCGCGTACGGGGTGCGGATTTGCGTGCTGACCATTTTTACTCCGTTCCACCGTTTTCGTACGGCCCTCGCGGTGGACAATAAGGGCATGAGTCAGCAGGGGGAGAGGCGCACCTCGGACGACGACTGGTGGACTCGCCTGTACGACGAGCTCGCCCCGGACAGCGCGCCCGCGACCGCGGGCGACACCCTCGACGACCGCTTCAACTCCGTTGCGGAGGCGGTGAGTCCGCCCGTGCCGGACCCCAGGTCCGGGCCGCCGCGGCATGCGCCGCGCGTGCCGGAGCAGTCGGCGCCGCGGGACCGAACCGATCCTGCGTCCACGGCCGAGCCCGTGGACGTACGGGGGGAACCCATGGACGTGCCGCTCGAACCCGAGGGCATGCCGGGTGCGGCGACGCCGCCCGCCCCCGGCGGGACCCCGCCCCGGGCACCCTGGCAGCCGCGCGGCAGCACGGCGCCGCCCGGCTCCGGCCGCACGGCCGGCTGGTGGGAGCCCGCCGACTCCCTGCCGCCTCCGCCCCCGCCCGGCTACGAGCCCGCCGACTCCCTTCCGCCGCCCCCGCCGCCGCCCGGCTACGAGCCCGCCGACTCCCTTCCGCCGCCCCCGCCGCCGCCCGGCTACGAGCCCGCCGTCCCCGCGCCGCCGGCGCAGCCGCCGGAGCCCCGAGCCGCCCAGCCGCCCCCGGCCCCGCCCGATCCGCCCGCCTCCGTCACGGTCCCGCCCGAGGCGGCCCCCGAACCGCCGCCACCCTCTCCCCAGCCCCGTGTCGGCCATGTGGGCGACCGGCCGCCCACCTACGACGCCGAGCCCACCGCGCTGCCCCACGCGCGGGCCGACGGCCTCGACGAGCTCGTCGCGGACACGGTCCTCGACGGCGCCCGGTACGGGGCGTACGTGCTGCGCGCCGCCTCCACACGCGGCGACTCGGCCCGCTACCGGGGCGAGCCCCGGCGCGACGCCCTGCTCACCGCCCGGTTCGGCAACGGCGAGGACGCGCTGGTCCTGGTGGCCGTCGCCAGCGGCATGCGGGCCTTCGAGGGCGCGCACCTCGCCGCCGCCGACGCCTGCCGCTGGATCGGCGGCGCCATCGGGCGCAGCCACGCCCGGCTCGCCGACGACATCAGGGCCGGGCGCCGGGGCGACCTCAAGTCCGGGCTGCACCGGCTCACCGACCGCAGCTACGGCAGACTGCGCGCCCGCGCCGCCGAGCTCGGCGCGGAGCCCGAGGAGTACACGGCGGGCCTGCGCTGTCTGCTGCTCTCCGCCGACCCCAGCTGCCGCACCCGGGTCTTCTTCGGGGTCGGTCCCGGCGGCCTCTTCCGGCTGCGCTCGGGCGTCTGGCAGGACATCGAGCCCGCCGCGCCCGAGCCGGGCGAGGTCAGCGGAGAGCCCGTCGTCGGCTTCGGCTCGCCGCCCGCGGCGGACGCGGAGAACGCCGACGGCGACCGGCTCACCATGGACCTGCACACCGTGGAGCCCGCCCGCCCGTACATCGACCCGCCGCCCCCGCCCGCCGAACCGTTCCGCTTCCGGGCCTCCGTCGCCCGCCCGGGCGACACCTTGCTGCTGTGCAGCGGCGGGCTCGCCGAGCCGCTGCGGGGCGAGCCCGCGCTCGCGAAGGAGCTGGCCGAACGGTGGGCCGGACACGGGCCGCCCGGCCTCGCCGAGTACCTCGCGGACGTCCAGCTGAGGGTGAAGGGGTACGCCGACGACCGTACGGCGGTGGCCGTCTGGGAGGCCGTGACGGCGGCCCGTGGATGAGTGACTCCTCCCCCCGGATGAATCCGGGGGGCTTCTCCTGTCGGTGGCTCAGGCCACGTCGGGAAGGGCCAGCCCGGAGCCACTGACAACAGTGCAGATCCGTGCTGCAAGCCGGGGTCAGAGCAGTCCAGAGAAGCGATTCCCCAACTCCTCGCTCGGCATGGTCGAACGGGAGATGCTGGTGGCCGGGCTGCCGTCGTACGGGACGGGCAACCGCGACCCCGACTTCGCGGCCATCGCCCGCGCGGCCGGTGCGTACGGCGTGCGCGTCGAGAAGCCCAAGCAGCTCGCGGGTGCGCTCAAGGACGCCTTCACAAGGGGCCCGCCCTGGTCGACGTGGTCACCGACCCCAACGCGCTCTCCATCCCGCCGAAGATCAGCGCCGAGATGGTCACCGGCTTCGCGCTCTCCGCGAGCAAGATCGTGCTGGACGGCGGGGTCGGCCGGATGCTCCGGATGGCGCGTTCCAATCTGCGCAACGTGCCCCGGCCGTAAGGCCGTGAGGCAGACATAAGGCAGATGTCCACCCCGCCGCCCGGCGATGGGGTGACCCTCCATGGTCAGCGCGTCTCCCGGCGGGCTCTGCCGGGAGACGGGCGCGTTAGTAGGCGCATTCGGCCCGGCACGGGTGAATCCCGGCGCGGGCGGCCCGTTCCACCCTGTGACTCGCCTGTGAGTAAGGGGCGCCGCCCTGGAGTGCCCTCCTTACCGCCGACCGGCCCGCGCCCGTCCGGCGGACCGAGGAACCGCTCCCGCCGTGTATTCCGTCGGTTGTTGAGGAATCACCATGCGTGACGGGGGGGCGGTGGGGCATGCATCCCGTGAGGGTGTTCGAGACGGAAAGGGACGTGACGACGTGCGGGTGGGGGCTATGACTGAACGTCAGGGAGGGGGCGGGCCCGAAACGAACGGGGCGTTCCGCGGAGCGGGTGCGCGTGCGGTGCTCCAAGGACAGCTGCGGCGCAGGGTGGGGCGGGCGGACCTCACGGCGGTGCCGGAAGTGCGGCGCGCGCTGCGGGAGTTGCTGGGGGGCTGGAAGCACACGGGGCCGGTCGAGGTGGCCGAGCTGCTCACCTGCGAGCTGGTGACCAACGCGCTCATACACACCGACCAGGGGGCGGTGGTGACGGCCACGGTGGCTCCGGCCGGGCTCCGCGTCGAGGTGCACGACTTCACACCGATGCTGCCCAAACCGCACGTACCGTCCGTCGACGACGGTACGCACGGCAGGGGGCTACTGCTGGTGCAGGCGCTCGCGGACGCCTGGGGCGTGCGCGCGCACGAGGCGGGCAAGGTCGTCTGGTTCGAGCTCGGCAGCGGGACGGCGTGAAGACGGCGGGACGGTATGAAGGCCGCGGGACGGCATGAAGCCGCCGAGGCGTGGTGCCTCCGGTGTGAGGCCTACGGAGCCGTCCCCGCTCAGCCGAACTGCTGCTCCAGATCCTTGAGTTTGCGCTCCAGGTGGTCGAGGCGCGGCAGCGTCTGCGTGTCGTCCTCGGCCGTGAGGTCGACGGTCCTGGACGCCGCCACGGACTCAGCGCCCGTGACGGCCTGAAGAGAGGGCCGGTTGCGAGGAGGCAGTTGTCCCGGCTCTGGTATGGCGGGCTCCGCGACAGCCTTCGGCTGCCCGGAGCCCGCACTCGTCGCCATGGACTGGACGTCGACCTGGCGTCCGCCGGGCCGCACCCGGCCCAGGCTGCGGCCCTGTCGGCTGAGCGCCTTCAGATGTGCCCGCTCCAGCTTCTCCTGCTCGCGCCGGCGCAGCCGGTTCTGCTCCTTGGCGCGCCGGTCCTCGCGCACCTCCTCCACCGCCTCGTCCAGCGTCCGCACGCCCTCCAGGAGCATCAGCGACCAGGCGCCGAACGTCTCCCTGGGGGCCCGCAGCCACCGTACGATCCGGATCTGCGGCAGCGGGCGGGGCACCAGGCCCTGCTCGCGCAGCGCCGCCCGGCGGGTCTGCTTCAGCGCGCGGTCGAAGAGCACCGCCGCCGAGAGCGACATCCCGGCGAAGAACTGCGGGGCACCCGCGTGGGCCATGCCGCGTGGCGCGTGCACCCAGTTGAACCAGGCCGCCGCACCGGCGAACGTCCACACCAGCAGGCGTGAGCCGAGCGCCGCGTCGCCGTGGCTGGCCTCGCGCACCGCGAGCACCGAGCAGAACATCGCGGCGCCGTCGAGGCCGAAGGGGACGAGGTACTCCCAGCCGTCCGTCAGGTTCAGGTTCTGCCGGCCGAAGCCGACGAGGCCGTGGAAGGAGAGCGCGGCGGCGACGGCCGCGCAGCAGAACAGCAGCACATAGGAGGCGGTGCCGTAGACGGCTTCCTTGCGGCGGCGGCGCTCCTCGCTGCGTTCCCAGGTGTCGTCGCCGGACGCGCTCTCGCCGGTGCGCTTGCCGCGCGTCAGGACGACCAACGCCACGACGACCCCCACGATCATCACGCCGCCCGGAAGCAGCCAGTCCAGAGATATGTCGGTCAGTCGCATGCGGTGTCCCTTGAATCACGTAAGGCGTTCCGGGCGCCATAGTGCTCCTGCCGCGCGGGGCCGCAGGGGTTTTCGGGGCAAGAGACCGCCATTGGAGAGCAGCGGCATACGGATAGGTGCGATCTGCTCGAACTGACGTAAGAGAAACCCGAGTTGGGTTCGAATCCGGCTCACCCGGACGAGTGGCGTGGATTCAGGACGCGGCACTCAGCTTGGCCACCCGGTCGGCGTCGCAGGTACGCGGACAGGTGACACAGGTGTCCTCGGGGCGCAGGGTGTAGAAGAGGCAGCAACTGGCCCGGTCACGGGTCGGCAGCGGCTCGCCCGCGGGCCCGCGCAGCTCGCGGAAGCCGGCGGTGCCGACGTACGGCTTGGTCGAGCCCGGCAGCAGCAGCTCCAGCTCGGCCATGGCCCGCCGCTCCTCGCCGAGCAGCGCGGCCACGTACCAGAGCCCCTCGACGACCTCGTCGGTCGCCATGCCCCACAGCGCCCGCCTGCCGCGCCGCATCCGGGGTCCGAAGCCGTCGAGCACCGGGCCGAGGTGCTCGGCGACGGCCGCGCGGACCTCGGCGCGCAGCGCCTCCTCGTCCGGGACGACCCGGGCGCCGGGCAGCGCGGCCGCCGTGTCCCCGGGCAGGCACGCGAACTCCCGCACCCGCACGGTCAGCCGTCCGAGGGTGCGCTGGAAGGACACGTCCTCCACGGGCACGCGCGGCACCCGGCGGTGCAGGAACCACGGAACCGTGATGAGCAGACAGGCGGGCCAGGCGTAGCGGTGGAAGCCGAAGGAGGCGATGACGTCGGAGCGGGCCCGCTGTCCGTAGTCGCGCAGGACCTGCTCGTCGTCCCAGCCGAGGAAGGCGTCCAGGGCGTCCCCGCCGGAGGCGAGCTGGTCCGCGCCGACCCAGCCGGGGGTGCCGGGGGCCCGCTCGCCGTCCGCGAGCTCGTGGACCCGGACGCCGGGGTAGACGTCGGCCAGCCGCGCGTAGGACGCGGCCAGGGGGCTCGGGAGCAGCGTGGACACAGTCATGCAGGGACCACCGAATCACGATCGTTTGCAGGTAAGGCTTACCTTAGCTGATGCTCGCGATGTTTGAACTGTCGCTTTGTCCGCCTATGGTGCTGGGGGAATACCGAGCGGTAGGAGGGCCTGGGGTGGAGCAGGGCAGAGCACGCGAGACGGCGGTACCGCCGTCCGGGTCTCCCCGTGTACCCGCACAGGCCCGCGCGGAGGGCGAGCCGTTCGCGTCCGTACGGGGTGAGCACACCCACAGCGAGCCGCCCGCGCCGGAGGTCCGCCGCTATTCCGTACGTGGCCAGATCCTGGAGGCGCTGCGGGCCGCGCTGGTCGACGGTGAGCTGGTGCCGGGCGAGGTGTACTCGGCGCCGGTGCTCGGCGAGCGGTTCGGCGTCTCGGCCACCCCGGTCCGCGAGGCGATGCAGCGCCTGGCCTCCGAGGGCGCCGTCGAGGTCGTCCCGAACCGGGGCTTCCGGGTCACCGAGCGGAGCCCGCGCGAGCTGGCCGAGCTGGCCGAGGTGCGCGCCCTGATCGAGGTGCCGGTGATGCTGCGGCTGGCCCGGTCCGTGCCCGCCGCCCGCTGGGCCGAGCTGCGGCCGCTCGCCGAGGCGACGACCCAGGCGGCGGCGGTGGGCGACCGGGCGGGCTACGCCGAGTCGGACCGCGCCTTCCACCGCGCGGTGCTGGCGCTGGCCGGGAACGAGCAGCTCCTCCTCGTGGCGGAGGATCTGCACCGCCGCTCCCAGTGGCCGCTGACGGCTGCGCCGGTTGCCCGCCGCGCGGAGCTGGTCGCGGATGCGGCGGAGCACTTGGCGTTGCTGGACGCGCTGGTTGCACAGGATCTGACGGTGGTTCAGACCCTGGTGCGGGAGCACTTCACGGGCTCGGCGCTCTGACGCTGCGCGTCGGGTGCGGGTTCGTCGTGGCTGGTCGCGCGCACGCGGCGGAGCCGCACATGTCACAGCCCCGCGCCCCTGAAGATGCCGCTGCGCGGCAATCCCCTGGGCGCCCCGCAGGGGCGCATCTCAGGGGCGCGGGGAACTGCGCGAGCAACCCACCACTCAGCCGCAGACGAAGGCCGGGCCACCCAGGGGCGCGGGGAACTGCGCGAGCAACCCACCACCCAGCCGCAGACGAAGGCCGGGCCACCCAGGGGCGCGGGGAACTGCGCGAGCAACCCACCACTCAGCCGCAGACGAAGGCCGGGCCACCCAGGGGCGCGGGGAACTGCGCGAACAACCCACCACTCAGCCGCAGACGAAGGCCGGGCCACCCAGGGGCGCGGGGAACTGCGCGATCAGCCGAACACCGGCCCGCAGGAGAACGTGACCGTCAGGTCGTTGCCGGGGCGGGGGCCAAGTGGGCCGCCAGCCACGTGGGCACGCCGCCCAGGAGCCGGAACAGCCGCGCCGCCTCCGTCCGCAGCCGCGCCGCCTCCGGCTCCGGCTCGGCCTCCGCCAGGGCGGCCAGCGCCGGGGCCGTGCCGACCAGGTAGCCCAGCTCCTCGCGGATCCGCAGCGACTCGGCGAAGCCGTGTCTCGCCTCCGCCAACTCGCCGTCGCGCAGGGCGAGTCCGGCCAGATGGCGCCAGGTGAAGGAGAGCAGCAGGGTGTCGCCGTGCGCGGTGGCGCCCGCGTGGGCGCGACGGTAGGCGGCGCGGGCGGCCTGTGGCGCGTCCGCCACGTTCTCGGCGAGCAGCCCCCGCCGGAAGTCGAGCAGCGCCCGGCCCCGCGCGGCGGGGGCGATCAGCGCGGCCGCCCGCCCCAGCGCCGAACGGGCCTCGTCGGCACGGTCGCGCACCCCGAGCAGCGTCGAGGCGTACGCGAGCTGGCCGCGCTCGCACGCGGCCGCGCCGCGCTCCTCGTCGTCCCCGGCCACCGCCTCCGCCCCGCGCAGCGCCTCCTCGGCGTCGGCCCAGCCCTCCCCGGTGTACAGACAGCGCTCGGTGAGCAGCGCGGCCCGCTGGAGCGCGGCGGCGGGCCGGGCGGCGTGTGGTTCGAGCAGTGCGGCGGCGTCCGTCCAGCAGCCGCGCGAGCGCAGCCGCCACACCGCGGTCTGGAGCGGATCCCCGTCTTGTGCAGTCGTTCCGGAATCAGACATGGCGGAGTACGCCACGTTGCCCTCCCCGAGCGCGCCATTGAGCCGTTGAGTCCGAGCTGTTGAGCCGTGGGCGAATCTCAGCACGGATTGGCACGCCGGGCCAAGGGCCACGCGTGAATTGGTTCACAAACGGCGGGTTGCGTGCGGTGGGGTGGTGTTCCGGCCCTCTCGCGCCCTCCCCGCGCCCCCCTCCCCGCGCCCCCGTCAGCTCATCCGCAGGGCGAGGAAGAAGTCCAGCTTGTCCTCGAGGCGCGAAAGGTCACGACCCGTCAGTTGCTCGATCCGGCCCACCCGGTAGCGCAAGGTGTTGACGTGCAGATGCAGTCGCGTGGCGCAGCGGGTCCAGGAGCCGTCGCAGTCGAGGAACGCCTCCAGGGTCGGGATGAGCTCGGCCCGGTGGCGCCGGTCGTAGTCGCGCAGCGGGTCGAGCAGCCGGGCCGTGAAGGCGCGCCGGACGTCGTCCGGGACGAACGGCAGCAGCAGGACGTGCGAGGCCAGCTCGTGGTGGCCGGCCGCGCAGACCCGGCCCGGGCGGGCGGCGGCGACCCGGCGGGCGTGCCGGGCCTCCTCCAGGGCGCCGCGCAGCCCCTCCGCCGAGTGCACGGCGGCGCTGACACCCAGTGTCAGGCGCCCGTCGTCGGCGAGGCCCGCCGAGAGCGGCGCCTGGACCGCGGCGAGCAGCACGTCCGCGTGCAGCCCGGCTTCCGTGCCCTCGCCGACGGCGGGCAGCGGCACCAGCGCGATCGCCTCGTCGCCCGCGTGGGCGACCGCGATCCGGTCCGAGGAGTCGGGGCCCGTCACGGCGGGGTCGACCAATATCTCTTCCAGGAGAGCCTGGGCGACCGGGCCGCCCGCGACCTCCGCGGTGGTGGCCGCCGACTGGCTCCAGTCGACCCGGGCCACGATCACCTGCCAGTGCGGCGCCGAGCCGAGGCCCGGCAGCAGCACGGGGGCGGCGACCCGCAGCCGGGCCGCGATCTCGGCGGGCGCGGCGCCGGTCTGCACCAGCTCCAGGACCTCCTGGGCGAGCCGGCGGCGTACCGTACGGGCCGCGTCGCGGCGGTCGCGCTCCACGGCGATCAGCTGGGTGACGCCCTGGAGCAGGTCGAGCCGGGCGGCGGGCCAGTCGCCCGCGTCCGCCTCGACGGCGAGCAGCCAGTCCGACAGGACCGTCTCGCGCACGTCACGGGCGGCCGGGGCGGCCCCGCGCCCGCTGTGGCGGATCGGGAACAGCGAGTACGTGGTGCCGTCGACCACGGCCCGGTGCGGGCCCCGGCGGCCGGTGCGGGTCGCGCCGAGGTGTTCACCCGCGAGAGTGGCGCCGAGGGCCGGGGGGAGCGGCTCGCCCGCGCCCGCGATCTCCCGCCCGGTGGGGGAGAGGACCCAGGCCCGCAGGTCCAGGTCGGAGCCGAGCAGGTCCAGGACGACCTCCGGGCCGCCGCCGGCGGGTCCCGACGTCATCAGCCGCCGGTGGCGGTCCACGACCGCCGCCAGGTCCCCGGCCCGCTCGCCCGACACCTGGCGCACCACGTGCTCGGTGATGGTGGCGAAGGCCACCGACTCGTTCACCGCGAACAGCGGCAGCCGGTGCTGTGCACAGGCACGGATCAAGTCATCCGGGATCGCGCCCAGCTCGGCCTCGCCGGCCGCCAGGCCGACGACCCCGGCCCCGGCCAGGATCCGCACGAATGGCTCGGAATCGTCGGCGTCGCGGCGCCAGGCGAGGCCGGTGAGGACCAGCTCGCCGCCGGAGAGATAGCGGCTCGGATCGCGCAGGTCAGTGGTCATCACACCGCGTACGGTGCGGTCCAGCTCGTCCTCGCCGCCGAGCAGCCGCAGCCCCAGCGCGTCGGTCTCCAGAAGTGCGCGCAGCCGCATCGCGTGTCGCCGCCGATCTGTCTTGTTGTTGCCGGTGGAAAGCGGTGGGGTAACTGAGCACCGCCTTTCATACGAATCTACAAGACGTAGATGGAGACCAGCCAACTCCTTCATGGTTTCGGTGACTGCACCCCGATGGAGCGAGGCTTGTGTACTGAGGCCACACAGCGTTAACACACATGAACGACTTCATCAGCCAGGGCCTGCCGTCCCCGGGACCCGCGCGAACGACCCCGATTGAGAAGAAGAGAGCCACTCATGGACTTCCTTCGCCCCGCCAGCTGGGAGGAGGCGCTCGCCGCCAAGGCCGAGCACCCCACGGCTGTGCCCATTGCGGGTGGCACCGATGTGATGGTCGAGATCAACTTCGACCACCGCCGGCCCGAGTACCTTCTGGACCTGAACCGCATCGAGCTGCTGCGCGCGTGGGAGGTCGGCGAGGAGACCGTACGGCTCGGCGCGTCCGTGTCGTACACCCAGATCATGGAGAACCTGCGGGCCGAGCTGCCGGGCCTGGCGCTCGCCTCGCACACCGTCGCCTCCCCGCAGATCCGCAACCGCGGCGGCGTGGGCGGCAACCTCGGCACCGCCTCCCCGGCCGGTGACGCCCACCCGGCGCTGCTCGCCGCGGGCGCCGAGGTCGAGGTGGAGTCGGTCCGCGGCTCCCGGCTGATCCCGATCGACGCGTTCTACACCGGTGTGAAGCGCAACGCGCTGGCGCCGGACGAGCTCATCAAGACCGTCCACATCAAGAAGGCGGACGGCCCCCAGCAGTACTCCAAGGTCGGCACCCGCAACGCGATGGTCATCGCGGTCTGCGCCTTCGGCCTGGCGCTGCACCCCGAGACCCGGACGGTCCGCACCGGCATCGGCTCGGCCGCCCCGACCCCGGTGCGCGCCACCGCCGCCGAGGAGTTCCTGAACGCCGCGCTCGACGAGGGCGGGTTCTGGGAGAGCGGCAAGATCATCACTCCCTCGATCGCCAAGCAGTTCGCGGAGCTCGCCTCGGCCTCCTGCAACCCGATCGACGACGTACGAGGCACCGCCAAGTACCGCCGGCACGCCGTGGGCATCATGGCCCGCCGCACGCTCGGCTGGACCTGGGAGCAGTACCGCGGCACCGGCCGCTCGCTTGAAGGAGCTGCATAACCATGCGCGTCAATTTCACGGTCAACGGCCGCAAGCAGGAAGCCGACGACGTCTGGGAGGGCGAGAGCCTTCTCTACGTCCTGCGCGAGCGCATGGGTCTTCCGGGTTCGAAGAACGCCTGTGAGCAGGGCGAATGCGGCTCCTGCACGGTCCGCCTGGACGGCGTGCCGGTCTGTTCCTGTCTGGTCGCGGCCGGTCAGGTCGAGGGCCGCGAGGTCGTCACCGTCGAGGGCCTGGCCGACTACGCCAAGCACCGGGAGGACGCCCACCCCGGCGGCGGCTGCGCCTCCGGCGCCTGCGGCACCTCCATCGACGCCGCCCAGCGCTGGCAGGCCAAGCCCCAGGACAGCCAGACTGGAGGAGCCGGGGAGCTGTCCCCGATCCAGCAGGCGTTCATCGACGCCGGCGCCGTCCAGTGCGGTTTCTGCACCCCGGGCCTGCTCGTCGCGGCCGACGAGCTCCTGGAGCGCAACGCCTCCCCGTCCGACCAGGACATCCGCGAGGCCCTCTCCGGCAACCTCTGCCGCTGCACCGGTTACGAGAAGATCCTCGACGCGGTCCGCCTGGCGGCCGCCCGTCAGGAGGAGGCAGTCTGATGGGCATCACGGGTACCCCCACCAACGTCACCCAGGGTTCCAAGACCAAGGGCGGCATCGGCGAGTCGACGCTGCGCCCCGACGGCACCCTCAAGGTCACCGGCGAGTTCGCGTACTCCTCGGACATGTGGCACGAGGACATGCTCTGGGGCCAGACGCTCCGCTCCACGGTCGCCCACGCCGAGATCAAGTCGATCGACATCTCCGAGGCCGTCGCGATGCCCGGCGTCTACGCCGTGCTGACCTACGACGACCTGCCGGCCGAGATGAAGAACTACGGCCTGGAGCTCCAGGACACCCCGGTCCTGGCCCACGGCAAGGTCCGCCACCACGGTGAGCCGGTCGCCCTCGTGGCCGCCGACCACCCGGAGACCGCGCGCCGCGCCGCCGCCAAGATCAAGATCGAGTACGTGGAGCTGCCGCTCATCACGGACGAGGCGTCCGCGACGGCCCCCGACGCGGTCCTGGTCCACGAGGGCCGCACCGACGAGTACATCCACCACGTCCCGCACCCGAACATCGTGCACCGCCAGCCGATCATCCGGGGCAACGCGGACGAGGCCGCCAAGAAGGCCGACGTCATCGTCAAGGGCGAGTACACCTTCGGCATGCAGGACCAGGCCTTCCTCGGCCCGGAGTCCGGCCTCGCCGTGCCGTCCGAGGACGGCGGCGTCGAGCTGTACGTCGCCACCCAGTGGCTCCACTCGGACCTGGAGCAGATCGCCCCCGTCCTCGGCCTGCCCGAGGAGAAGGTGCGCATGACGCTCTCCGGCGTCGGCGGTGCCTTCGGCGGCCGCGAGGACATCTCGATGCAGATCCACGCCTGTCTGCTGGCGCTGCGCACGGGCAAGCCCGTCAAGATCGTCTACAACCGGTTCGAGTCCTTCTTCGGCCATGTGCACCGCCACCCGGCGAAGCTCTACTACGAGCACGGCGCCACCAAGGACGGCAAGCTCACGCACATGAAGTGCAAGATCGTCCTGGACGGCGGCGCCTACGCGTCGGCCTCCCCGGCGGTCGTCGGCAACGCCTCCTCGCTCTCGGTCGGCCCGTACGTCGTCGACGACGTCGAGATCGAGGCCATCGCGCTCTACTCCAACAACCCGCCCTGCGGCGCCATGCGCGGCTTCGGCGCGGTCCAGGCGTGCTTCGCGTACGAGGCGCAGATGGACAAGCTGGCGGCCAAGCTGGGCATGGACCCAGTCGAGTTCCGGCAGCTGAACGCCATGGAGCAGGGGACGATCATGCCGACCGGCCAGCCGGTCGACTCCCCGGCCCCGGTGGCCGAGCTGCTGCGCCGCGTCAAGGCCCGCCCGCTCCCGCCCGAGCAGCAGTGGCTCGCCGCCGGTGAGGCCGCGGACGTACGCGCCCTGCCCGGCGGCCTCTCCAACACCACGCACGGCGAGGGTGTCGTGAGGGGCGTCGGCTACGCGGTCGGCATCAAGAACGTCGGCTTCTCCGAGGGCTTCGACGACTACTCCACCGCCAGGGTGCGCATGGAGGTCGTGGGCGGCGAGCCGGTCGCGACCGTGCACACCGCGATGGCGGAGGTCGGCCAGGGCGGTGTCACCGTCCACGCGCAGATCGCCCGCACCGAGCTCGGTGTCACGCAGGTGACCATCCAGCCGGCCGACACCCAGGTCGGCTCGGCCGGTTCGACGTCCGCCTCCCGTCAGACGTACGTGACCGGCGGCGCGGTCAAGAACTCCTGCGAACTGGTGCGCGAGAAGGTCCTGGAGATCGGCCGCCGCAAGTTCGGCTCGTACCACCCGGCCTGGGCCACCGCCGAGCTCCTCCTGGAGGGCGGCAAGGTCGTCACCGACGGCGGCGAGGTCCTCGCGGACCTGGTGGACCTCCTGGAGGACGAGAGCGTGGAGGTCGAGGCCGAGTGGCGGCACCGCCCCACCGTCGCGTTCGACAAGGTCACGGGTCAGGGCAACGGCCACGTCCAGTACTCGTTCGCCGCGCACCGCGCGGTCGTCGAGGTGGACACCGAGCTCGGCCTGGTCAAGGTCGTCGAGCTCGCGGTCGCCCAGGACGTCGGCAAGGCGCTCAACCCGCTGTCCGTCGTCGGCCAGATCCAGGGTGGCACCACCCAGGGCCTGGGCGTGGCGGTCATGGAGGAGATCATCGTCGACCCGGAGACCGCGAAGGTGCGCAACCCCTCCTTCACGGACTACCTGATCCCCACCATCCTCGACACGCCGACCATCCCGGTCGACGTGCTCGAACTCGCCGACGAGCACGCCCCGTACGGGCTGCGCGGCATCGGCGAGGCCCCGACCCTCTCGTCCACCCCGGCCGTCCTCGCGGCGATCCGCAACGCGACGGGTCTGGAGCTGAACAGGACCCCGGTCCGCCCGGAGCACCTCACGGGCACGTAGTCCCCGACCGGGGCGGGGGCGCGAGAAGGACTCCGGGGGACCCGCGTCCCTTGGGCCCCCTCCTCCCACAAGCCCTCCGGGCGGTGCGCGGCTCCCGGGAACGTCACACTTCCCGCCCGCACCGCCCGGAGCACAGAAGTACCGCACCGCTCGCGGTCCTTCGCCCCGTACCACCCGCACCAAAGGCAGTACCCGAATGACCAGCACCACTCCCGTACCGCGGTACCGCGACCGGTACCCCCGCAGTACGCGGAAACGTTCGTCTCGGGCCGTCCCCCGGGTCGTGCAGCCCACGCACCATCCCAAATCCCGCAGCTTGTCCGACTGAGATCTCAAGTCTTATGCGGGTGCCCCTTTGAACCTTGGGAGTAGGCACCATGACCCAGCAGTCCGTGGAGCCGAAGACCACCGCCGAGGAGGCGGGCTCCGGCTCGCGCGTCCCCGCCGGCAGGTCTTGGCTCGACCGGTACTTTCACATAACGGACAGAGGATCCACGGTCGCGCAAGAGGTGCGCGGCGGCATCACCACCTTCATGGCGATGTGCTACATCCTGCTGCTCAACCCGCTGATCCTCTCGACGCCCGACGTCGACAAGCACACGCTGGGCCATGCGGGCCTGGTGACGGCCACCGCCCTCGCGGCCGCGGCCAGCACGCTGCTGATGGGCTTCATCGGCAAGGTCCCGCTCGCGCTGGCCGCCGGACTGAACGTCTCCGCGGCCCTGACCACCCAGGTGGTCCCCAACATGACCTGGCCGCAGGCCATGGGCATGTGCGTCATGTACGGCGTGGTCATCATGCTGCTGGTCGTCACCGGCCTCCGTGAGATGATCATGAACGCCATCCCGCTGCCCCTCAAGCACGCCATCACCATGGGCATCGGCATGTTCGTCGCCCTGCTCGGCCTGGTGAAGGCCGGCTTCGTCGGCAAGGGCCAGGGCGGCCCCGTTACCCTCGGCGCCACGGGCGAGCTGGTCGGCTGGCCGGTCCTCTTCTTCGCGGTGACCCTGCTCCTGATCTTCGCCCTCCAGGCGCGCAACATCCCCGGCGCGATCCTGATCGGCATCGTGACCGGCACGGTCCTCTCGCTCATCGTCACCAAGGTCGCCGGGCTGAGCGACAAGGACTGGGGCGGCCTCGCGCCCGGTCTGGACGGCAGCGCGGTCGCCAAGCCCGACTTCGGGCTCTTCGGCGACGTCGAGTTCGGCGGCTGGGGTCAGATCGGCGCCATCAGCGTCGGCATGATCGTCTTCACCCTTGTCCTGGCCGGTTTCTTCGACGCGATGGCCACGATCATCGGCGTCGGCCAGGAGGCCAAGCTCGCCGACGACAAGGGCCGGATGCCGGGCCTGTCCAAGGCGCTGTTCATCGACGGCGCCGGCGGCGCGATCGGCGGCGTCTCCGGCGCCTCCGGCCAGACCGTCTTCATCGAGTCGGCCACCGGCGCCGGCGAGGGTGCCCGCACGGGCCTCTCCTCGGTCGTCACCGGCCTGTTCTTCGCGGCCTGCCTCTTCTTCACCCCGCTCACCCAGCTGGTCCCGGCCCAGGTGGCCGCCGCGGCCCTGGTCGTGATCGGCTCGATGATGATGAGCGCGGCGCGGCACGTCGACTGGAACGACCGCTCGGTGTCGATCCCGGTGTTCCTCACCGTGGCCCTGATGCCGTTCACGTACAACATCACCGCCGGTGTCGGCGCGGGTGTCATCTCCTACACCGTCATCAAGGCGGCGCAGGGCAAGTGGCGGGAGATCGGAGGGTTCATGTGGGCCCTGTCCGGCATCTTCCTCGTCTACTTCGCGCTCAGCCCCATCGAGAGCTGGCTGGGCGTCAAGTAGGCCACGACCAGGGCGTACGACCGACGTCCTCCACACGTTTTCGATCCGTAAGGAGACCGAGATGCTGGACATCGCCGAAGAGCTCAACCGGTGGGTCGAGCAGGGCCGCACCTTCGCCGTCGCCACCGTGGTGGCGGTGGGCGGCAGCGCGCCCCGCCAGCCGGGTGCGGCGCTCGCCGTCGACGGCGAGGGCACGGCGATCGGGTCGGTCTCGGGCGGATGTGTGGAGGGCGCGGTCTACGACCTGTGCCGGCAGGCACTGGCGGACGGCGAGCCCGTCCTCGAACGCTTCGGCTACAGCGACGAGGACGCGTTCGCGGTCGGCCTGACCTGCGGCGGAATCATCGACATCCTGGTCACGCCGGTACCCGCCGACTCGCCGTCCCGGGCGGTGTTCGCGACGGCCCTGGCGTCCGCCGCGGACGGGCGGGCGGCGGCGCTCGCCCGCGTCACCGAGGGCCCGTCCGACCTGGTCGGCCGCCCCCTGCTGGTCAACCCCGACGGTACGTACGAGGGCGCCCTCGGCGGCCACCCCGAGCTGGACCGGGCGGTGGCGGGGGAGGCGCGGGCCATGCTGGACGCGGGCCGCACGGGCACGCTGACGCTGGGCGCGGACGGCCGGCTGTGCGGGCAGCCGCTCACTCTCCTGGTCGAGTCGAGCGTCCCGCCGCCGCGGATGATCGTCTTCGGTGCGATCGACTTCGCCTCGGCGCTGGTGCGGGTGGGGAAGTTCCTCGGCTACCGGGTCACGGTGTGCGACGCGCGGCCCGTGTTCGCCACGCCGGTCCGCTTCCCGGAGGCGGACGAGATCGTGGTGGAGTGGCCGCACCGGTACCTGTCGTCGACGGAGGTCGACGCGCGTACGGTGCTGTGCGTCCTGACCCACGACGCCAAGTTCGACGTGCCGCTGCTTGAGCTGGCGCTGCGGCTGCCGGTGGCGTACGTGGGTGCGATGGGCTCGCGCCGTACGCACGAGGACCGCAACGCGCGGCTGCGCGAGGTCGGCGTGACGGAGCTGGAACTGGCCCGTCTGCGCTCCCCGATCGGCCTCGACCTCGGCGCGCGTACGCCGGAGGAGACGGCGCTGTCGATCGCGGCGGAGATCGTGGCGAGCCGGCGCGGCGGGAGTGGCGTGTCGCTGACGGGTGCGCACACCCCGATCCACCGGGAGGGACCGGAGTCCCGGGTGGGGCGGATCGGGTCGGTGGCGTAAGTTTCCCCGCGACGCCCCATCCCTGCTGGGGGCTCCACCCCCAGACCTCCGGTTTGCCTGCGGGCCGGTGGAGGCTGGTCGCGCAGTTCCCCGCGCCCGTCAGCTGCCGCCGCGCGGCATTTAAGGGGCGGACGCGAGCGCGTCCCCCACCTCCGTCCGCGCGTACAGCACCACCCTCCCCGCCCGAGCCCGGCTCACCAGCCCCGTCCGGTGCAGCACGGACAGGTGGTGGGAGACCGCACTCGGCGTGACGGACAGGCGCCGGGCCAACTCCGTCGTCGACGCCGGACCGTCGAGGGACAGGAGCAGGGCCGCTTTCGGCGCGCCGACCAGCGACGCCAGCGCACCCGGCGGCCGTGGCGGCCGTGCCTCCCACAGAGTGCCGACCCCCCGCGCCGGATACGCGATCGTCGGCGGCTCCAACGGCCCCACCGGACTGATCGTGTGCTGCGCGAAGAGCGTCGGCACCAGCCAGAATCCCCGCCCCTCCACCGCCGCCCCCAACTCCAGGTCCCGGTGGACGAAGAGCGTCAGCTCCCCGCCCCGCCACACCGCCGTCGGATCCAGCGACGTGAGCAGCGCCGCCGCCCCGTCCCGGGCGAGCAGCCGCGCCCGCCACACCATGTCCGCCTCCAGGACGGCCCGCATCCGCGACCAGTGCGGCGCTATCGCCAGCTCCCAGTACGCCTCCAGCACATCCGCCACCGCGTCCCGCAACCCGCGCGGATCCGGGGCGAGTTCGGCGAGCCGGGGCGGCAGGGGCCGCCCCGCGTACGCCGTCCGTACGTCCGCGAGCGCCTTCGACGGCGCCGTCGCCCGCACCCGCCGCAGCTCTTCCCGCACGTCCGGCAGCGGCGTGTGGGGCCGTGGCGTGATGAAGTCCGGCAGCCAGCCGCTGCCGCGCACCACCAGCTCTCCGAGCAGAGCGGCGTCCAGGCCGTCGGCCTCCTCCAGCGCCGCCCGGGTGCGCCGCACCCACGGCAGGTGCAGCGCGTACTTGTCCGAGCGCCGCAGCGCCCAGAGGCTGGTCGCGGTCTCCAGGAGCGGCGAGCAGGCGAAGCGCATGTCGGCGAGGTCGTCGACGTCGAGTCGGTAGCTGAGCATTGAGGCCCAGCCTAAATCTCTGTCGGTGCGCGGCGGAAGGCCGTTGGGTGGAGGGCATGCCCTCCACCTCCTCCCGGGTGGCAGCCCTGCTGCCGCCCCGCGGCCCCCTGCGCGCGTACGCCCTCACCACCCTCGTCGACTGGATCGGCAACGGCCTCTTCCACACCGGCGCCGCCCTGTTCTTCACCCGGGTCGTCGGGCTCGGCGCCACCCAGGTTGGCCTCGGCCTGACGATCGCCGCCCTGCTCGGACCCGCCGTCGCCGTCCCGGCCGGGCGGCTCGGCGACCGGTTCGGCCACCGCCAGGTCTATCTGGCCACCGTGGTCGTACGGGCCGTCGCCTTCGCCGGGTACCTGCTCGTCGACGGCTTCGCCGCCTTCCTCGCCGTCGTCTGCGTGATCGCCCTCGCCGAGAGCGCGTCACGGCCGGTCCGGGGCGCCTACCTCGCCCGCATCGCGGACGACTCGGCGCTGGTCGCGGTCAGCGCGTACACCCGGGTGATGCTCAACATCGGCTTCTCGCTGGGCAGTCTGGGCGCGGGCGCCGCCCTGGCCGCCGACTCCCGTACCGCCTACGCGGCCCTCGTCCTGGGCAACTGCCTCTCGTACGCGATCGTCGCCGCCATCGTGCTCCGGATGCCGGACGACGGCCCGCGTGCGGCACCGGCGGCGGCCGACCGGCCCGCCAACCGCCGAGGCGCCCTGCGCGACCGCCGCTTCCTCGCCCTCGCCGCGCTCTCCGGACTGCTCTACATCAACGCCGACATCCTCAACCTCGGCCTCCCGTTGTGGATTTCGTCCCGTACGCACGCGCCGACCTGGACGGTCGCGGTGCTGATGCTGCTCAACACCGCGCTGGTGATCCTGCTCCAGGTGCGGGCCGCGCGCGGCAGCGACACCGTCGCGGGGGCGGCGCTCGCGGGCCGGCGCGCCGGCTGGGCGCTGCTCGCCGCCTGCGCGGTGACGGCCACCACGGCCGCGCTCCCGCCGGTCCCCGCCGTGCTGGTGCTCGCGGTCGGCGTGGCCCTGCTGACGGCCGGCGAGCTGCTCTCCTCGGCGAGCGGCTGGGGCATCTCGTACGGCCTCGCCGACCCGCAGCGACAGGGCGAGTTCCTGGGCGCCTGGAGCCTCGGCTCCGACCTGGCGAGGGCGGGCGGCCCGCTCCTGGTCGCGGCCCTGGTCACACACGGGGGAGCGCCGGGCTGGCTGCTGCTCGGCACCCTGTTCCTGGCGGCCGGGACCGTCACCGTGCCGCTCGCCGGGCGCGGAGCCGTCGACCGCGGCAAGGTGACGGCCGGTTCACCCGGCTGAGCCGCCCCGGATAAATACGGATGACTGCCCGATTCGGCCGGGTTAGTGTCGAGGAATGGATCAGCTGCGCTTCCGCGACGTTCCCGAAGCCCATGTCGACCGCGCCCTCGCACTCGGATACCTCGTCTTCCACGAACGGCCCGAGGACGAGGAGATCCGCAAGTACCACCGCGAGGCACTCCTCGACTGCGACCGGGTGGGGGCCTACGACGGTGACGTCCTCGTCGGCTTCCTCGCCGCCTTCCGGTTCACGATCTCCGTCCCCGGCGGTGAACTCCCTTGCCCCGGGCTCACGTTCGTGTCCGTGGCTCCCACTCACCGCCGCCGGGGCGTCCTCACCGGCATGATGGCCGAGCTCTTCCGCCGTGCCGCTGGTGAGGGGCGGCCGGTGGCCGCGCTGTGGGCCTCCGAGGCCGCCATCTACGGCCGCTTCGGCTACGGTTCAGCCACCCACGGCGCCACCGTGGAGATCGACTCCAGCCGTCCGCTCGCCCTGCGCATCGCCCCGGACGAGCGTCCGCTGCGGCTGGTCGACCCGCTGGACGCCCCTGCGCTCCTCGGGCCGTACTACGACGCGACCCGCGCCCGCACACCCGGCCGGATCGCCCGCGACGCGGTCCGCTGGCGCAAGGAGTGGCTGGCCGACAAGGACGAGGACGACGACGAGCTGAGCCCGCCGAGGATCGTGGCGCTCGGCGCCCCGGACGAGCCGCTCGGCGGGTACGCGGTGTACCGCACCAAAGGCGGTGACGACGACGCCGGTACGCCCGGTCTGGTCCGCGTCGACGAGCTGGAGGCCGACACCCCGGCGGGTGCGGCCGCGCTTTGGCGGTATCTGGCCGCGATCGACCTGACCGGCCGGGTCCGGTACTGGGGCGGCGCCCCGGACGACCCGCTGCACCACTTCGCCGCCGACCGCGACCAGGTCCGCGTCACCCAGACGTTCCCGGCGCTGTGGCTGCGCCTGCTCGATGTGCCCGCCGCGCTCACCGCGCGCTCCTGGGCGGCCCCGGCGGACCTGGTCGTCGAGGTGCGCGACGAGCGCGTACCGGCCAATGCGGGCCGCTTCCGGCTCACGGTCGCGCCGGGACCGGACGCCGACACGGACCCCGCGGCGTACACCGCCTCGTGCGAACCGACGGACGCCCGGCCCGACCTGGCCCTGGACGTGCGCGACCTCGGCGCCTGCTACCTCGGCGGCACCGACCCGCGCCACCTCGTGGCGGCGGGCCTGATCACCGAGCACACCCCGGGCGCGGCGGAGGCCCTGGGCGCGGCGCTGCGCACGGACCGACTCCCGCACACCGTCGACGAGTTCTGACCCGCGACAGGCCCTAGGGCGTGTTGCAAAAGTGTATGCGTTGGCGGACGTGGCGTAGTACTCCTGGGGAAACATAGAGACACGTTTGTTCTCACTTGGAGTCGTCGATGACCGTTCGCCGTGTCGTGCCCAACATCCAGTCGGAGGCCGCGCAGGAGAGCCGGGAGTTCTATGGCCTGCTGGGCTTCGAGGAGGTCATGAACCACGGCTGGATCATGACGCTCGCCTCCCCGTCCACCCCGGCAGCGCAGATCAGCGTCATGACCAGTGACAAGGCCGCGCCTGTCACCCCCGACATGAGCGTCGAGGTGGACGACGTGGATGCGGCTTATGCGGTCATGCGGGAGAGCGGTGCGGAGATCGTGCACCCCTTGCAGGATGAGGAGTGGGGCGTGCGGCGGTTCTTCGTCCGCGACCCCAGCGGACGGGTGGTCAACGTGCTGGGCCACCGCTGACGGCTTCTTCCGCACCCCTGGTGAAAGTGCGGGTCACAGCCACTCATTGATGGCCGCGACCAAGACGGTTACTTCGTAGCGGACGGCGAGCTTCTCGCAGCGTGTGGCCACTGCCCGGTGCCTTTTGAGGCGGTTGATGCCGCACTCCACCGCGTGCCGCTCGCGATAGTCGATCTTGTCGAACTTCGGCGGGCGGCCGCCGCGCGAGCCGCGCTTCTTGCGGTGGGCCGCCTGGTCGGCCTTGTCCGGGATGGTGCAGCGGATTCCGCGCCGCCGCAGGTAGGCACGGTTCTTGCGGGAGGCGTAAGCCTTGTCGGCGCGGACTCGGCTGGGGCGGGTCCGTGGCCGTCCGGCGCCCGGGCGCGCGACGCGGACCTTCTTCAGGACCGGCTCGAACTGCGGGGAGTCGCCGTGCTGTCCGGCCGTGATCACGATGGACATGGGCTTCTGGCCCTGCTCGACGGCCAGGTGCAGCTTGGTGGTCAGGCCGCCGCGCGAGCGGCCGAGGCCGTGGTCGTCCGGCTCGACGCCGATCCCGCCGGGCGGCTCCTTCTGCAGGTCCCCCTTTTCCGCGCCCCGGCGGCGTGCTGGTGGGCCCGGCAGACGGTGGAGTCGATGTTGAGGTCCCAGGTGATGAGCTCCCTGGCGTCGGCCTGGGCCTGCAGTTCCGCGAAGATCCGCTGCCAGGTGCCGTCCCGCTGCCAGCGGCGGAACAGGTCGTACGACCTGGCCCAGGGCCCGTACCGCTCCGGCACGTCCCGCCACGGGACGCCGGTACGGGTACGAAACCGTATGCCGTCGATCAGCTGCCGCCTGGTCCATATCGGTGGACGCCCCGGCTTCTTGCCCTTGGGCAACAGCGGCTCCAGACAGGCCCACTGCGCATCCGTCAGATCTCCACCTGCCACAAAGCAAGATCATCTCACCTCAAGATCCACTTTCGATACGCGCCCTAGGCGGACTCGGGCGGGGTGTCGGACGTCGGCGAATACGGCTTGATGTCGAGCACCGGCGTGCCGTCGACCAGGTCCACGCCGTCGAAGTGGAGCACGTTGCCCTTCACTTCGCGGATGCGGACCAGGCTCAGGCCGATGCGGTTGTGCCGGTTGGGCGTACGGGTGGCGTAGACGCCGGTCGTGCGTCCGCTCTGCTCCCAGCCGCGCGGCACGACCTGGAGCGGTGCGGTCTCCTCGTCGGTCTGGTCGTGCAGCCAGGTCAGCAGCCATACGTACCAGCCGTCGGCGAGGCCGTCGAGGCCTGCTGCGTACGGCTCGTAGAGCACGACGTGGCCCTGGTCCCCGTAGGCCAGGGTCGCCTGCGGCGGAGCCTCCTGGGGCCGGGCGTACTCCGTCACGACATAGCCGATCGGCGACAGCGGAACGACCGCGTCGGCGCCGAGAGGGGCGGGCCGGTGGGACACCACGTATCTCCTCACACTGGGGAACCACGTCTCAACACTGGGGAACCACGTCCACCAAGCAGAACGACAGCACATGCTGAACGACACCCCGCGCAGTTCCGCCGCGGACCGCCTGAAACGCGCCGATTGTGCGGCAGTTGAGAGACAGGCGACTGACAATCAATAACGCTGACAATATAGTGGGCAGCCGGGAGGTAGGGCCCGAGTCGTCGGGCCGGTCCGAGGAGGCAGCCCCGTGAGACTGAGTCCGCCGTTACCCGAACCGCCGGGCATAGCCGCCGCCGTGCTCTGGCTCCCGTCCCGCCGTCTGGACACCGCACGGGCGGTGGCGGACGGGCGGCTCGACCAGGAAACCGCCGACCGGCTCGGCTACCGCGCGCTGAGCGAGAGCCCCGACCGGGCAGCCCCCGAGATGGCCGTGCTCGCGGCCCAGAAGGCGCTCGCCGACGCGGGCTGGTCCGGCGACGACCTCGGCCTGGTCGTCCACTCCTGGATCTACCACCAGGGCCACGACTTCTGGTCCGCGCCGCACTACGTGGCCCACGGCATCGGCGCCCGCCACGCGACCCCGCTCGGGGTGCAGCAGACCTCCAACGGAGGCGTGGCCGCCCTGGAAGTGGCCGCCGCCCGCCTCGCCCTGGACCCCACGGTCAACCGGTGCCTGGTGACCACCGCCGACCGGTTCGTGGAGCCCGGCTTCGACCGCTGGTCCGGCGACATCGACGTGGCGTACGGGGACGCGGCCACCGCGCTGCTCCTCGACCGCGACGCGGGCCCCTACCGGCTGCTCGCCATCGCCTCCGTGAGCGTCCCCGAGTACGAGGTGCTCTACCGGGGCGACGACGCCTTCACCCCGGCGCCGCACAGCGCGTACGACACGATCAGCGCGCGGCGCACCAAGCTGGCCTTCCGGGCGGGCGGCGGCTGGCCGAAGTTCGTCGCCGTGCTGCGCCGCTCGGTGCAGCGGGTGGTGCTCGACGCCATCGCGGACGCCGGGCTGACCCCGGCCGACCCCCGGCTGCGCCACCTCGTCCTGCCCCGCCTCAGCACCGGCGCGCTCACCCAGTTCTACGGGCCCTCCCTCCACGAACTCGCCCTGCCCCACACCGAACTCCTCGACCTGGGCCGCGACACCGGGCACCTCGGTGCCGGGGACGTCACGGCCAACCTCGCCACCCTCCAGGCGGACGACCGGCTCGCGCCGGGCGAGGTGGCGCTGTTCCTCAGCGCCGGCAACGGCTTCACCTGGTCCTGCGTCGCGATATCCCACGAATAGCCCGCCGGGCGTCACACCCGTCGGCCTCGGAACGTCTTTTCCGTGCGGGATTCCCGTACGGCCCGTACATCTTCCACAGTGAGAGGTGCAGTCGAGTGACGATGCGAAACGAGGCACTGGTCATCGGTGCCGGTGTGGCCGGACTGACCACGGCGGTGTGCCTGGCCGAGCGCGGCCACACGGTCCGGGTCGTCGCCGAGCGCGCGCCCCGGCAGACCACGTCGGCCGTGGCCGGGGCGATCATCGGCGGCCCGGCGATCGCCGACGAGACCGAGGCGGAGGCCAAGTTCGCGCCGACGGTGATCACCCGGCCCTGGCACCAGGCGAGCCTGGCCGAGTTCACCGCGCTGGCCAAGCAGCCCGACAGCGGCGTCCGTCTGACCCGGGGCCGCCTGGTCAACCGGCAAGCCGCCGGCGGCCACGAGTGGGCCGCCCATCTGCCCGGCTACGCGCCGTGCGGCGAGGAGGAGAGCGGCGGATTCCCGGTGGCCTTCCGGGTCGAGCTGCCGATCGTGGACATGCCCGTGTACTTGGAGTACCTGGCCTCCCGCGTCACCGCGGCCGGGGGCAGTGTCGAGGTGGGCGTGGTGGACTCGCTGGAGGCGGCGGCCGCCGAGGCGCCGCTCGTCGTCAACTGCACGGGGGTGGGGGCGCGCGCCCTGGCCGACGACCCGAAGGTCTTCCCGGTCCGCGGCCAGCACGTGATCGTGGAGAACCCGGGGATCGACGAGTTCTTCTTCGAGCAGAACCCCGGCCCGAACTCGACGAGTTACTTTCCGCACGGACGCCGTCTGGTGTGCGGCGGCACCGCCGAGCGCGAGGTGTGGAGCATGGAGCCGGACCCGGCCCGGACGGAGGAGATCCTGGCGCGCTGCATCGCCGTGGAGCCCCGGATCGCCGGGGCGAAGGTCACCGGCGTCGAGGTCGGCCTGCGCGCGTCACGCCCGCAGACCCGCCTCGAAGTGGAGACCGTCGGCTCCGCGCGGGTGATCCACAATTACGGCCACGGCGGCATCGCGGTCGGCCTCTCCTGGGGCTGCGCCCAGGACGTGCTGCGGCTGGCGCTCGGCGGCGCCGCCGCCGAAGTCGTCTCATGACGGCGGGCCTGGCGGACGGCCCGGGTCTGCAGACGCTCTCGGCCGGTGCCACCGTCCTGCTGAAGCGGCTCGACGCGCTCCTGGAGGGCTGGGGGACGGGCAGCGGCGCGGCCCCCATGATCATGCCGCCGCTGCTGCCGGTCGCCGCGCTCTCCCGCCTCGACGTGTACGACAACTTCCCGCACCAGGCGCTCGTGGTGAGCACCCTGGACCTGACGCTGCATCAACCAGGCGTACAGCACGAGCAGTTCATGCCCGGCGCCCTCGAACCCGCGCTCTTCGGGCTCCCCTCGGCCGCCTGCTTCGCCGTCTACCTCCACCACGAGGGCCGCGCCCTTCCCGACGGTACGACGGTGACCGTGCTCGGGCGCTGCTTCCGCAGTGAGGAGCACTACGACGGGCTGCGGCGCCTCCTCGGCTTCCATATGCGCGAGATCGTGGCGCTCGGCTCGCACGAGTTCACCCAGGAGCACCTGCGCGGCTTCGAGGAGCGGATCACCGCCCTGGCGGACGCGCTCGGCCTCACCATGCGCAAGGAGGCCGCGACCGACCCCTTCTACGACCGGGGCGGACAGCGGGCGCTGCTCCAGCGGCTCTCGCCCGTCAAGCACGAGTTCATCGTCGACGACCTGGCGATAGCCTCGCTCAACGTCCACCGCAACTTCTTCGGCGAGCGGTGCGGCATCACCCTGGACACCACCGGCCAGGCCGCCCACACCAGTTGCGCCGCCTTCGGCCTGGAGCGCTGGCTGTCGGTGCTGTACGCCCGGTACGGCAGCTGGGAGGCGGCGACGGAGGCCGTGGAGAAGGCTGCCGTGGCACTCGGCGCGGCGGACCGGACCGGCGGGGCCGAGCGGTGAGCGCGGCCGCCGCCGAGCTGACGGAGGTCGTCGCCTGGATCGGCAGGCGCCACCCGGAGGCGGCCGGGATCGGCCCGGACGACGATCTGATCGAGAGCCGGCTCATCGACTCGCTGGGATTCCTGGAGTTCATCGTGCTGATCGAGCGGCTCAGCGGGCGGCCCGTCGACGTCGAGAACCTCGACCTCGACGACTTCCGCTCGCTGAGCCGGATCGAGCGGGCGTTCTTCAGTGGCCGGGACCGTCGGCCGTCGGATCGTAGCTCGGCGGGCTGATCAGCGGGTACACCTCGAAGTCCAGGTGCAGTCCGGCGGGGCTGCGGTACAGCAGCTGCATCAGCTGCTCGTGCGACTCGACGTCGTAGATGTTGAGCCCCGCCGAGGCGCCGACCAGGATCCAGCGGTCCTTGATCAGCCCCTTCTCCTCCAGCTCCTGGGTGTACCGGAAGCCCTCGGCCAGCTTCTGCTGGAACTCCTCGATGCTGATGCCGACCGGGGCCCGCTTGGCTATCACCGCGAACAGCGCCATGGATGTCTCTCCTCCAGTTGTCGTTCGGTTGCCCTCAGTTGAGTGGTTTCGGGGCTTCCTGGTCCACGGGCGGCCCGGCGGGCATCCGCATGGCACGGTCGGAGCGGGCGAAGCGCGCCCGCGCGAGGGTGCCGACGATCGACACCGGTACGGTCGCGGCGGCCGCGATGGCGAACAGCAGCCCGAAGTCGCCGCGTCCCGCGAGCGGGCCGACGGCGGCCGTGCTGATGGCGGCGCCGGTGAAGACCGAGCAGGCGATGAGCGCGGTGGCGCTGCCGCGCACCTCGGGCGCGGCGGCCTCCAGGATCCATGCCTGGAGCGCGGACTGGCCGACGGCGAGGGCGAGTCCGGCGAGCGCGCTGGCGACCAGGATGCCCGCGACGGACTGGGTGAGCGCGGCCGTGAGATAGCCCGCGAGGAGCATGCCGGTGCCCCAGCCGAACATGCCCGCGCCGGTCGCCCGGGCGTCGACGGCCCGGACCACCACACTGCCGCCGATGGCCGCCACACCGTACGCGCTGGTCACCAGGCCCGACATCAGGACGCTGCTGCCGTGCTTCTGGAGGGCCGCGTTGAAGAAGTTGAACAGGCCCATCATCGCCGCGCCCTCGACGAAGGTGAACGGGATGAAGAAGCGGAACCAGCCGTCCCCGAGCACCTGCGCGAACCGCTGCCGTACGCTCGGCCCGCCTACGGTCTTCACCCGGGGCGCCTCCGGGAGCCGGGTGTACACCAGGGCGAGCAGCGGCGCCGCCACGGCCGGGATGAGCAGCGGCGAGCGCCAGTCGAGCAGATCGGTCAGCGCGCCGGCGACCACGGTCGCGGAGGCGGCGCCGACCGCGCTGGAGGACATCAGCGCAGCCATCGTGCGCTGGCGGCGCTCCATCGGGATGTGGTCGCCCACATACGCGACGGTCACCGGGATGAGCGCGGCGGCGAACCCGCCGGCGATCGCGCGGCCCGCGATCAGCAGCGCCACATTGGGCGCCAGGGCCGCCGCCAGGTCCGCGACGCCCAGCCCGACCAGCGCGGTCTGCAGCACCCGCACCCGGCCCACCCGGTCGGAGACCGTGCCGTGCACCGGCTGCATGATGCCGACCATCGCCAGATAGCCGGTGAGGGCGAGCGTGGTGGTGCCCAGACTGACGTCGAGGTCCTTGGAGACGGGGACCAGGATCGGGTTGATGACGACGAGGTCGAAGTCGAGCAGGAAGAAACCGGCGCACAGGACGGCCACGACCCCGCGGTCGGTGAGTCTCCCGCCCGTCGGACCGGCCCTCATCGGGCGGCCGCCCGGACGGCGACGCACGACCAGCTGAACCCGCCGCCCAGGCTGAGCAGCAGCGCCACCTCGCCCTCGGCGAGCCGCTTCTCGGCGTGCAGGGCGGCCAGGTTGGCGGCGGAGTCCCCGGCGCCCAGGTGCCCGGTCCCGCCGCCCAGGTTGAGGACCTCGGCGTGGCGCAGCCCCAGGCGCTCGACGGCCGGGTGGAAGAACTCCTCCAGCGGCCCGGCGCCGAGCCGGGGGAGCGTGAGGAACCGCACCCGGGGGTCGTCGGGGGCCAGCCCCGCCTCGGTGAGCGCGGTGTTCACCACGTCGACCACGGCCTCGATGAGCGCCGCGTCGAACCCGGGCTCGGCCCCGGAGGCGACGAACGCCCGCTTGGTGCGGCGCACGTCGACCTGGGGCAGGGTGCGCGGCATCGAGCTGAACTCGTCGTCGCCGCGGTGCATCGTCTCGTACTCAGAACGGGCCACGGTGGCCACCGAGAGCAGCTCGTACGGGCCCTGGGCGCGGTCCAGGAGCAGGGCGGTCCCGGCGTCGCCGTAGACGAGTTCGTAGTCACCGAGCCAGCGGTCGAAGGCGGGCGGCAGGAAGCGGTCGCCCGTGGTGACCGCGGCGCGGGCCACACCCGGGTCCGCGATCATGCGGGCGGCGGCGACTTCGAGTGCGGCGGCTCCGCCGTTGCACATCTGCTGCACGCCCACGGCGATGGCGGTCGAGGCGCCGATGTGGTGGGCGACGTAGTTGGCCGGGGACCAGAAGTCGTGGCCCTGGTGGTAGGTCCAGGCGTGCGCCACCATGCCGATCCCCGCCCCGTCCCACCCGGCGGCCGCCAGCGCGTCGGTGGCGGCGAGGACCGCCATCTCCGGCGCCGCGTGGTCGGGGCTGACGGTCACTTCGCGGTAGCCGAGGCGGGTCGCGGTCTCCTCGTCGACCCGGCCGGCCGCCAGCGCGGCCTCGGTGGTGTCGCGGCGGTCCGGGAGCCAGAGCGTCGCGGCCGCGATCCGCAGCGGCGTGGATAAGGGCGGGGACAGACGCACTGGGTCCTCCCGGAAGGGCCCCGGAGGGCATCGTCAGTGATGCGGATTATCAGCGAGAGTCTTCTCTACCTCGGGATGCCGCGTCAAGGGCCGAAAGGCGCAAGTCGCGCGCTTCGGGGGCCCGTCGCGCGCCCGGCCGGAGCCCCCGGGAACGCACCGTGTGCGGAGCGTCAACGGCCGCCGTCTCCGGCCGCCGACCATGCGCCCCTTTTGTGGCGTATACGACCTTACGCCCGAACCCCTCGTGGACGGCCGATAGTGCGCGCTCCCGGCGGGCCGCGCCGCCCACCCCTCCGCCCGCCCCGGCCTGGACCGTACGGCGATCCACCGGCCCCTCACGCCGCCCACCCGCGCGATGTCCACCGCCGTGCGAGGGGTGTGCAACTCCGGGGAATAGGAGCGTCCGGAGGAATCCCTGTGTTAAACAGAGCACAACTCACCGTCCAATGGCGAGAGTTGACCGGAACAGCACGCATTTACCCGTCCGCTGCCACAGCGGAGTGTCGCTCACACAGAGGTGATGCATGGACGACCTGGCCGGCACCACGACCACCGACTTCTCCCTGAGCGCCCGGGAGATCGAACAGTTCCACCGCGACGGCTACATCGGCCCGTTCGACCTCTACGAAGCCGCCGAGATGGAGAAGAACCTCCGCGCCCTGCGCCCCAAGCTGCTCAACACCAAACGGGCGATCTACGGACAGGAGAAGGCGGTCTCCGGCGTCACCAACCTCGCCAACTACGACCGCCACCTCGACGTCGACTTCCTCGCCGACCACATCACGCGCCCCGAGATCGTCCACCGCGTCGCCAGTCTGCTGGGCCCCGACGTGCTGTGCTGGCGCACCGAGTTCTTCCCCAAGTACCCCGGCGACGAGGGCACCGACTGGCACCAGGCCGACAACTTCTCCAACGTGGCCGGATCCAAGCACCCCCAGATCGTCTGGCCCGAGGACTCCGAGTTCGGCGGCACCATCACCGTCTGGTCGGCGTTCACCGACGCCAGCGTGGAGATGGGCTGCCTCCAGTTCATCCCCGGCTCGCACAAGACCATGAACTACGACGAGTCCAAGGTCATGACGTACGACGCGGACTCCATCGGCAAGGTGGAGAAGGACGGCGTACGGCGCGGCTTCTTCGGTTACGACTACCGCCAGCTCCAAAAGGACCCGAACTGGAGCCCGGACGAGTCCAAGGCCAAGTCGATGGTGCTCAAGCAGGGCCAGTTCATCGTCTTCTGGTCGACCCTGATGCACGCCTCGCATCCGCACGCGGGCCTGACCGACAACATGCGACTGGGGTACGCGGCCCGCTATCTGCCGACCCAGGTGCAGGTCTACCCGTTCTCGGACGCCCTCCAGGAGTTCGGCGGCCAGGCCAGCCTCGACAAGTTCGGCTGCGTGCTGGTCTCCGGCGAGGACACGTACAAGCACAACCGCTTCGTCGAACAGACCGTCAACGGCACGCCCTTCCGGACGGCCCGCTGACGACATCGACACGGCACGGGGGGTGTCTGCGCTGGAAAGACCGACGGCAACTCGACTCACCGGCACCGAGGAGGCTCTCGCCCTCCACCGCCGGATCAACCGGACCGCTGCCGACTACCCGCGGGACAGCTCGGTGCCCGCGCTCTTCGCGGCGAGCGTCGCCCGCGCCCCGGACGCGCCCGCGGTCGTGCAGGGCGGGCGCACGTACACGTACCGGGAACTCGACCGGCTCTCCAACGGGCTCGCCCATCGGCTGCTCGCCCAGGGGTTCACGCCCGGGGCGACCGTCGGCGTCTGCCTGGTGCGCTCGCCCGAGCTGATCGTGGCGCTGCTCGCGGTGCTGAAGTGCGGGGGCGCGTATCTGCCGTTCGACGTGGGCTGGCCCGACGAGCGCCTGCACGGCCTGTTCGCGGACGCCGAGTGCCAGTGGATCCTGACCGACCGTCACGAACAGCTCTCCCGGCGGCTCACCACATGCCAAGTGCTGCCCGTCGACGATGAGTTGGTGGGGTCCGAAGTCGCCCCGGCGGTCGCGGTGAACGGGGACAGCCTCGCCTACATCAACTTCACCTCGGGCTCCACCGGCCGCCCCAAGGGCGTGGCCATCCACCACCGCGGCATCGCCCGGCTCGTCCTCGGCGCCCGCTTCGCCCGGCTGGACGCGGACAGCCGGCTGCTCCAGCTCGCGCCGGTCACGTTCGACGCCGCGACCTTCGAGATCTGGGGCGCGCTGCTCAACGGCGGTACGTGCGTGCTGTACCCGGACGGTCTGGTACGGCTCTCCCGGCTCGGGCGGGTCGTCGACGAACACCGGGTCACCGTCGTCTTCCTCACCACGGCACTGTTCAACGCCGTGATCGACGAGGCGCCCGACGCCGTCGACGGGACCGAGACCGTCCTGATGGGCGGCGAGCTCCACTCGATCCCGCACGTGGCCGCGGCGCTGAGGCGCTACGGGTCGGGCCGCCTGGTCCATGTGTACGGGCCCACCGAGGCCACCACCTTCGCCACCTACCACCCCGTCGACCGGCTCATCCCCGACTCGGGGCTGCTGCCGATCGGCACGCCGATCCAGAACACCCGGCTCTATGTGATCGACGGCGACACCCTGTGCGAGCCGGGCCGGACCGGTGAGATCCATCTCGCGGGCGACGGCCTCTCGCCCGGGTACGTGGGCATGCCGGAGCTCACCGCGGAGCGCTTCGTGGAGCGGGTGGTCGACGGCGTGACCGAGCGGCTCTACCGGACCGGCGACCACGGCACCCTGCTCCCCGACGGCTCGCTCGTCTTCCAGGGCCGTGACGACGACCAGGTCAAGATCAACGGCTTCCGCGTCGAGCTGGGCGAGGTCGCCCACCACCTCGACCACCACCCGGCGGTACGGCGCAGCCATGTGACCGTGAGCACCCGGCGCGGGGAACGGGCCCTGGTGGCCTTCGTGGTGACGGACGACCAGTCCGTCACCCCCACCTCACTGCGCCACCACCTGCGGACCCGGCTCCCCGCGTATCTGGTCCCGGCCCGCATCCATCTGTGCGAGGCGCTGCCGCTGACGGCGACCGGCAAGGTCGACGGCCGCGCGCTGCTCGCCGTACACGAAAGCCACACCCCACCACCCGCAGCCCCGGCCGCACAGCCGGTGGCCTCGCGGGACTGACCGGACGGAGGAGACGACCATGACTTCCCAGGACGCGCAGGCGGCGCTCGGCGCGCCGGCCATGACCGCCACCGAGGAGGCGATCGCCGAGATCTGGCGCGGTCTGTTCGGCATCACCGACGTGGCCGTCGGCGACGACTTCTTCGAGCTCGGCGGCAACTCGCTCACCGCCATCAAGTTCCTGTCCCGGGTCGAGGAGCGCTTCGCCGTCGACGTGCTGCTGCCCGAGACGCTCTACGAGGACGCCAGGCTGAGCAGTCTGGCCAAGGCCGTCGACGAGGCGATGGCGTAGGCCCGCCGTGCGCCCCCCACCCCGCTCCGCCGCGCCGCCCGGGACCGCGACGGGCAGCCCGTTCGCCCGGTTCTCCGGCGACGCCGCGGTCACCACCCGGCTGTTCTGCTTCCCGTACGCGGGCGGCGGCACCCAGGTCTTCCGCGGCTGGCAGGAGCGGGTGCCGCCGGGCGTCGGGGTGACCGGCATCCGGCTGCCCGGCCGCGAACAGCGCTTCCGTGAGCGGCCCTTCGACTCGTGGCCGCAGGCGCTCGCGGCGCTGACCGAGGCCCTGGCCCCGGAGACCGCGCGCGGGCCGTACGCCTTCTTCGGCCACAGCCTGGGTGCGCGGCTCGCGTACGAACTCACCCACCGGCTGACCGCCGACGGCCACCGCCCGCCCGAGCTCCTCGTCGTCTCGGCGTGCCGTGCGCCGACCGTGGCACCGCGCACCCCGCCCATGCACACCATGGATGGCCCCACCCTGCGCCGACGGCTGCGCGAGATGAACGGCGTCCCGCCCGAAGTCCTCGCCAGCCGCGCCCTGATGGAGCTCCTCGAGCCGGTGCTCCGGGCCGATCTGCGGCTCGCCGAGACCTGGGAGCCCTCGCCCGGCCGGATCGCGGCGCCGGTCCTGGCGCTGTGCGGCGAGCACGACGACATCGACCCGTACGAGTCCATGGTGGCCTGGAAGCACCACACGACGGCGGAGTTCACGATCCGGGCCTTTCCCGCCGGGCACTTCTTCCCGCGCGACGAGGAGGAGGCCGTGCTCGCGACCATCTGCGGACGGCTGGGGACGGGGGGCGGTGCGCGGTGACGGACCCGCTGAGCAGCCCCTCGCCCCACCTCACCCCGCGGCACGAGGAGTTCCGCGCCTCGGTCCGGACGTTCTTCCGCAAGGAGGTCGTGCCGTACGCGGCGGAGTGGGAGCGGCGGCGCGCGATGCCCCGCTCGGCCTGGCACGCCTTCGCAGCCGAAGGCCTGCTGGGCCTCAACCACCCGGTGTCGGTGGGCGGTTCGGGCCTGGACTTCTTCCACTCGGTGGTCTTCCTGGAGGAGCTGGGCCGGGCCGGCTTCGGGGGAGTGCGGTTCGCGGTGGCGCTCCACGCCTATATGGGCACCAGCTACCTCGCCACCAACGGCTCGCCCGAGCTGCAGCAGCGCTATCTGCGCCCCGCCGTCGCGGGCGATCTGATCGCCGCCCTCGCGATCACCGAACCACAAGCGGGCTCGGACCTCTCCCGGCTGGAGGCGACGGCGGTCGAGGACGGCGACCACCTGGTGGTCGACGCCGAGAAGCGCTTCATCGTCAACGGGGGCTTCGCGGACTTCTTCGTGACGGCGGTACGCACGGGGGATCACACCGGGGAGCGCCAACCACGCTCGAACCAGGGCAATGTGTCGCTCCTGGTCGTGGACCGCGCCGCCGAGGGCGTCCACGTACTCCCCAACGACTCGATCGCCTGGCGGGCCTCGGGCATGGCCGACATCAGCATGCGCGGCGTGCGGGTGCCCAGGGAGAACGTGATCGGCCGCCGCAACTCGGGCTTCGTGCAGATCATGAAGAACATGCAGCTGGAGCGGCTGGCGGCGGGGATCTCGGCGGTCGGGGACGCGGCCAACTGCCTGGACACCACCTGGAGGTATCTGAAGAGCCGCGCCATGTTCGAGTCGACGCTCAGCGCCAAGCAGGCCGTCCGCCACAGGATGGCGGACCTGCTCACCGAGGTCGAGGCGGTCCGTCAGCTCGCCCACCACGCGGCCTGGAGCTACGTCCGCGACCCGCTGTCGATCACCGCCTGCTCGATGGCTAAGCTCAAGGCCACCGAAGTGGCCCGGACCGTCGCCGAGGAATGCCGCCATCTGCACGGCTCCGAGGGCTTCCGGGAGGGCGCGCCGATCGTCCAGACCGTGCATGACGCCCAAGCCGCCACCGTCGCCGCCGGAGCGAGCGAGGTCATGCGCGACATCGTCGTACAGAGCGGTTACGAGGAGTTGTCTTGACCACGTCCGAGATGGAGGCAGCGAACGCCGGCGGTCCACCGGGCCCGGGCCCGGCCCCGCAGCCCGGCCCGAGCCTGGTGTCCGAGCTGGTCAGGGCGGGAACGGTCGGGCTGATCGCCGCGTTCGTGGGGTTCTCCAGCTCGTTCGCGATCGTCCTCGAAGGCCTCACCCGGGTGGGCGCGAGCCGCGCCGAGGCGGCGTCCGGCCTGATGGCGCTCTCGGTCGCGATGGGCGCCTGCGCGATCTTCCTCAGCCTCCGGCTGAAGATGCCGATCAGCGTCGCCTGGTCGACACCGGGCGCGGCGCTGCTGGCCGGCTCGGCCTCGGTGGACGGCGGATTCGGCGCGGCTGTCGGCGCGTTCCTGGTGACCGCCGCGCTGATCGTGGTCACCGGACTGTGGAAGCCGCTAGGCCGCTGGGTCTCGGCCATCCCGAAACCGCTGGCCAACGCCATGCTCGCGGGAATCCTGCTGCCCCTGTGTCTGGCCCCCGCCAAGGCGGTCCAGGAGAAACCGGCGCTGGGCCTGGCGATCGTTGCCGCCTGGGCGGTCGTCGGCACCTTCAAGAAGCTGTACGCGGTACCGGCCGCGGTCGTCGTCGCCGTCGTCCTGATCACCGCGACCACGCACATATCCGCCGCCGACCTCGGCCCGCTGTGGCCGAAGCCGGTCCTGGTCACCCCCGACTTCACGGCGGCGGCCGTCATCGGCATCGCCCTGCCGCTGTACGTGGTGACGATGGCGTCGCAGAACATCCCGGGCATCGCGGTCCTGAACGTCAACGGCTACGAGCCGGAGCCGGGCCCGCTGTTCGGCTGGACCGGCGCCTTCGGCCTGGTCTCGGCGCCCTTCGGCGGCCACGCGGTCAACCTCGCCGCGATCACCGCGGCCCTGTGCGCCGACGAGAACGCGGGCCCCGATCCGCGCAAGCGGTACCGGGCGGCGGCGATCGGCGGCGGCGCCTACATCCTGCTCGGCCTGGGCGCCGGCGCGGCGGTCGCGTTCGTCGGCGCGGCCCCGCCCACCCTCATCGAGGCGGTGGCGGGCCTGGCGCTGCTCGGCGCGCTGGGCAACTCGCTGGTGGGAGCGGTGACCGAGCCGGGCGACCGCGAGGCGGCGGTGGTCACGCTGGTGGTGACGGTGTCGGGGGTGCAGTTCTTCGGGGTCAGCGGTGCGTTCTGGGGGCTGCTGGCGGGGGGCGCGCTGTACGCGGCCAAGCGGCGCGTGCCGTCGAAGTGAGCGAGGCTTTCGCCTTCGCCGCGCGTCACTCGCCGAAGAGATACGCCTCGATCGCCTCGTTGTACTTCTGGAGCGCGAACTCCTGCGTACCGAAGCAGTGTTCGTCGTTGGCGCCGCTCGTCAGGCCGATCTGGATCTCACGGTAGATTTCGAGGTCCTCGTACTGCACCTGATAAGTCAGCTGCCGGTTCTCCTCCCACTGCTCGACACTGCCTTCCCGCACCGATCCCTTCGGCACGATGAGCCGCAGCTTCACGAGCGTACGTGTCGGGCCCAGCGGGTGACTGGTAATCCACAGGAAGTGGTCCGACTGGTGGAGCACGGTCTCATTGGGAAAGATGGTGTGGATCACGTTCGCCACCGACAGAAGACGCCGTTCGTCGCGTTCCGTCCTGGTGATGAAGTTTATCGATCGCTTCGGCAGGATCGACCGCAGATGGGGCCCGAAGCTGTCGAAGAAGAACGTGCTGTTCTCGAAGAGCGGGTTCGCGCTCTTCGCGTGCAGGAACGGGAAGTGGTAACCCTCCAGGGTGCCTTCCACGACCAGCTTCCAATTGATCTCCCACTCCTGGCTCTCGGCGCCGTAGATCTCGTACGAGGAGAGATCGAGATCCGCGATGTCGGGCCGGAAGTCACCCAGGAACGCGTCGAGGTCGGCCCGGCCCGGATTCTCCTCGGGCATCAGCCAGACGAACCCGTACGCCTCCACCGCCGGGAGCGCCACCAGGTTGCGCTTTCCCCGCTCGACACCGGGGAAGCAGTGCGGGCTCGGGATGGCGGCGAGGGTGCCGTCCAGGTCGTAACGCCAGGCGTGATAACCGCAGATGAACTGCTTGCGCTCGCCGGACGCGTCCTTCTCCAGGCGTGCTCCGCGATGCCGGCAGGCGTTGAGGAAGACATGCGCCACGCCGTCCTGGTCACGGCTGACGATCAGCGGCCTGCCGAAATGCTCCAGGGTCGCGAAGGTGCCGGGAGCCGGAATCTCGGAGCTGTGCACCAGCATTGAGGGCAACTTGCTGAAAATGCGATCGAGTTCCGCCCGGTACCACTGCGGTGACTGATAGCGGTCGACGCTGACCCGGGTGTCCGAGTCGGTCAGCGGAAGCCGTTTGTCGCGAAGGTGCTCCAGGGCTCGGTCAAGGATCCGGAGTTCCTCGTCGCGATCCATCCGCCAACTCCCTCCAAGTCCCGCACGGGGTTTGGGTCCTGCGGAATTCTATAGCGCTTCCCGAGGGGTGACGAGCCCTGTTCAATGTCAAAAAACGCGCGGTTGAACGGTGCGTTGAGCGATGCGTTGAGCAGTGCGTTGAACAGGAGTTGTGCGATTCCGTGAATCACCGTAGAACAGCGGGACACCCTGCGGCCCGACAGGAGTGAGCCGACGTGCAGACGCATCTCGTACTCGCCGGATCCACCGCGCCCCCCACCGGACGGTTCCTCCTCGCCCTCGCCGTCATCCTCGCGGTGGCCTTCGCCCTGGCCCGCCTGGCCCAGCGGGTGCGGCAGCCGGCCGTGATGGGCGAGATCATCGGCGGCATCCTGCTGGGCCCGAGCCTCCTCTCCCTCTTCCCGGGCGACCTGGAGACCCGGCTGGTCCCGCCCTCGACCCTGCCCTACCTCCAACTGCTGTCCCAGCTGGGCCTGGTGCTCTTCATGTTCGGCGTGGGCTACCAGTTCGACATCGGGCATCTGCGCACCCCTGCCGCGCAACGGCAGGTGGCGGCGGTCTCGCTGAGCTCGGTGGCGCTGCCGTTCGCTCTGGGCGCGGGCCTCGCGTACGGGCTCTACCCGTGGCTGAGCAAGTCCGAGCTGAAGACGGACGGCCCGCTGGGCCCGGCGCTCTTCCTCGGCACGGCGATGTCCATCACCGCCTTCCCGGTCCTCGCCCGCATTCTGGCCGAACGAGGCCTGTACAAAGACCCGTTGGGCTCGGTCTCGCTCGCCTGCGCGGCCGTCCAGGACTTTCTCGCGTGGTGCGTCCTGGCGGCGGTGGTCGTCGTGGTCCGCGCGAGCGGGCCGTGGCCGCCGGCCCGGATGGCCCTGGAGTCGGCGCTGCTGCTCGCCGCGCTCGTCCTGCTCGTACGGCCGGGTCTCGCCTGGCTGCTCGACCCGGCCCGGCCGTGGGCGGGCGGCACCGCGCTCACCCACGCCGTACTCGTCACCGGGGTCCTGCTGACCGCCGCCGCGACCGACGAGATCGGCCTGCACGCCGTCTTCGGGGCCTTCGCCTTCGGCGCCGTGGCCCCGCACCGCCAGATCGACGCGACGGCCCCGCAGGTCCCCGAGCGCATCGAGCAGACCAGCCTGCTGCTCCTGCCGGTCTTCTTCACCGTCACCGGCATGTCCGTGGACGTCTCCGGCCTCGGCGGCCGCGGCCTGGCCATGACGGCGGCCGTCCTGGTGGCGGCCTGCGCGGGCAAGTTCACCGGCGCGTTCGGCGCGGCCCGCCTCACCGGGGCGACACCCCGCGAGGCGACGGCCCTCGGCGTGCTCCTGAACGCCCGGGGCCTGACGGAACTGGTCATCCTCAACGTGGGATTGGGCCTCGGCGTCATCGACACGCGGCTGTTCACGGCGATGGTGCTGATGGCGGTCGTCACGACACTGATGACGGGCCCGCTGCTGCACCGGGTCCGCCCGCCGCACCCACCCGCCTCCGGGCGGCCCTCGGCGGTCCGGCCCGTGCGGGAGGCCGGGTGAGAAGGGGTGGTGGAGCGAGGACGCCGACGGAGGGGCGCGGCCACCGCGGGCTTCGATAGGCTCGGCGCCGTAAGCGCCGAGTAAAGGGATATGCGGGGGCAATCGTGACGGATCATCAGCATCAACCGGTGCGTGCGGGCGCAGCGGACGGGTCGGCACCGGATCCGGGAGTGTTCCAGCCTCTGGCCGAGGACGACCCCCGTTCCGTGGCCGGATACCTGCTCAGCGCTCGGCTCGGCGCCGGAGGCATGGGCAAGGTGTACCTCTCGTACACGCCCGGCGGTCGGCCCGTCGCGATCAAGGTGATCCGCCCCGAGTTCGCCGAGGACCCCGATTTCCGCCGCCGGTTCCAGCAGGAGGTGCGGGCCGCGCAGCGGGTCCAGGGCCTCTACACCGCGCCCGTGGTCGACAGCGACACCGACGGCCCGCGCCCGTGGCTGGCCACGGCCTACGTCCAGGGGCCCTCCCTGCACGCGGCCGTCGCCGCGCACGGCGCGATGCCGGTGGCGACCGTTCTGCTGCTCGTGGCCGGGATCGCCGAGGCGCTTCAGGTCATTCATCAGGCGGGCATCGTTCACCGCGACCTCAAGCCGTCCAATGTACTGCTCGCGGTCGACGGGCCGCGCGTCATCGACTTCGGCATCGCCAGGGCCGCGGACGCCACCGCGCTCACCGGTACGGGCGTCAGCGTCGGCACCCCCTCCTTCATGTCGCCCGAGCAGGCGGCCGGGACGAGTTGCACGGCGGCGACCGATGTCTTCGCGCTCGGCCAGATCGCGGTCTTCGCCGCGACAGGTGCCGCGGCCTTCGGCGACGGTTCCTCGCACGCGGTCCTCTACCGGATCGTGCACGAGGACCCGGATCTGTCGCGCCTGCCGGACGAGCTGCGGGAGATCGTCACCGGCTGCCTCAGCAAGGACCCGGCGCACCGGCCGTCCCCCGCCCGCATCATCGAGATGTGCGGCCGGGCGTCCCAGGACCCGGCGCTGCGCCGCCCGGACGGCTGGCTGCCCTCCTCGTACGCGGCCGACCTCACCCAGGCGGCCGCCCCGACCCCGCCTCCCCAGCCGGCGCACCCGCCGACGCAGGCGGCCTCGGACGCACCGCCGGCCCACCTCCCGACGCAGTCCGCCCCGCACACGCCGCCGCCCGCGCACCCCCCGACGCAGTCCGCCCCGCACACGCCGCCGCCCGCGCACCCGCCGACCCAGCCCGCGTATCCGCATCCCGTACAGCCACATCCCGTACAGCCGCAGTCCGTACAGCCTCCCGCCGCGAGCTCCTACGCCTACCCCCCGACCGCCGGCTACCCGACTCCCGCGGCGTCCGGGGCGTCCCACGGCCACCTCGGTCAGCCGGCGCCGGGGGCCGCGCCGCCGCAGCCGTCCCGCAAGCGGAACCGGGCCGCACTCGTCGTCGCGGGAGCGGTCGCCGCCGTGCTCATCGGCGTCGGCGCGTACCTGGTGGGACAACTCGCCGGGAGCGACTCGGAGGACGGCAAGGGCGGGGACCGGAACAACAGCAAGGGCAGTGCGCCGTCGCAGTCCGGCGGCTCGCCCTCGCCTTCGGCATCGGGCGCCGCCAGCGGCAGCGCCAAGGCCCCGGCGACACCGAAGGAGGCCGTGTACAACAACATCAGCATCCCCATCGGTTACTCCCTGAGCTTCGCCGACGAGCCGCCTCAGCCGCAGAAGCTGGACGTGTTCTACGAAGGCGACTTCGGTTACGCGGCGGACATGGTCAACGGAGACGCCCTCGCCACCAACCAGTCCAAGAACACCATGGCGCTGCTGGACTCCGGCGAGCCGGGGACCCTGGCCGGCTGCCGCGCCAACACCCGCTACACCACGTCCATCACGAAGGACAAGCTCGGCAAGGGCTCCCGGATCTGCGTGAAGACCGGCTCCGGGCACTACGGCCTGGTCACCGTGCGCGGCTTCGCGCCGAAGGAGTCACCGAGTCAGTTCGTCGGCGTGGACCTCACGGTGTGGCGCAACGCGGCCACCTCCTGACCGGGCCCGCCCCGGTCCGTCAGGCGGTGCTGAGCGGATGGCTCGCTGTGGCGGAGCGCGGGGGCCAGGCGCGGGGGGCGAGGATGCCGAGCACATAGGCGCGGGCGACGAGGGACGGGCGGGTCGCGGCGCCCAGGAGTTCACGCAGGCGGCTGAGGTGGTAGTCGACCGTCTGCCGGGACAGCTTCAGCGAGGTGGCGATGTCGCCGTTGCTGCTGCCCGCCGCCAGCAGGGAGAGGATGCGGACCTGCGCGGCGGTGAGTGACGGATGGGCGTCGTGGGCGAGGCTGTGGTGGGTGACGACGGCCCAGACGTGCCGGGCGCGAGCGGCGGAGTTTCCGACCGTGGTCAGGTGGAGCTGCGCGCGGCGCTGCCGCCCGTCGGCGTCGACGAGCACCGCGGACGTCTCCAGCCGTCTGGTGCGGCGCGTTATCAGACCGTTCCACCTGCGGTGCAGCCGGTCGAGGCCGGGCTCGGGGGCGAGCAGGGTGTGGGCGCGGCGGCCGACCAGCTCGGGCAGGCTGAGCTGGAACAGCTCGGCGGCCGCCGCGCTCGCCTCGACCACGCGTCCGTTCGCCGACAGCAGCGCGCAGGGCAGGCCGCTGTGGTCGCGCAGTGCCTGCAGGCTGTCCTGGGCCTCCTGCCACTGGGCCATGGCGCGGAGTTGGTCCGTGAGGTCCACGTAGATCCCGGCGACGCAGGTCCGCGTGTTCTCCCGGACGGGGAACCGGTGGCCCACCGCCTGGCCCGCGCTGCCGTCCGGGCGCCGGTAGTCGAGGGTGTGGCGCACCGGCGTCCCCCGGGTGAGGATCTCCTGGTCGAGGGCGCGGAACTGGGCGGCCTCGGCGGGGCCGTCGAAGTCCTCGATGTACTTGCCGACGAGCTCCTGCGGAACGGTGCCGTAGAGGTGCGCGTAGGCGTGGTTGGCCCACAGATAGCGGCCGTCGCCGTCCCGCAGGAAGGCGGCGGCCGGGGCGAGGTCCGCGAGGCCCGCGAAGGCGGCGTACTGGTGCGGCGTCGGGTGGGCGTCGGCGGGCGCCGTGCCCGTGTCCGCGAAGGCGCCGCCTCCCGGCTCCCGCGCCTGCCACGGCTCGTCGACCTCCCCCCAGAACACGGGGAAGTGTTCGAGCAGCGCCTTGAGACCGGCGTCGTCCACAGCGGCCCCTCCGTCCATATACGAACCGTACGCCACTGATTGACGCACAGTCACCTGGCGATGGGTATCCCGCCCCGGGCCCGCGCATGCTCGGTTCTCGGCCGAAGTGGAGGCCCGCCGTGGGCCTCGTGGAGTCCTCCCAGCGCCCCGAACGGGGCTGCTACTCAGGCATTTGCCTGAATACCAGGCACCCCCGGTGGCGTTTGGGACGCCCGATGCGTGGTCCCCTTAAGTGTGCGGGTGAACACGCCCCGACACATACGCCGGGACATTTCCCCGCGGCCCGACGCGTATCACCGATCCGTACGACGACACGTACGGCCACACATGCGACATGTGCGACACGTACCGCGCGTACGGCACGAACCGACACGGACGAATGGAGACGAGCTTCAGTGAGCAAGGTGCTGTTAGTGCATGCCAAGGGTGGTCCGCCGCTCGGTCACGTCCTTTCCCGGACGGCCGCGAGGGCGGAAGTGCACCTGCTGGCGCTCAGCGCTCTTCCTCCCACCGTGGCGGGCTCCGCCCGGAGACTGTGCGCCTCGGTCGTGACGCCCGCCGACGCGCAGCGCTCCGACCTGGTGTCCCTGATCGTCTCGCGGGCCGAGGCCGTGGGCGCGGACGCGGTGCTCACCTTCTCCGAGTACGCGGTCGTGGCCGTCGCCGAGGCGTGCGAGGCGCTCGGTCTCGCGGGAGCCGGCGGCGCCGCCGCGCTCGCCCGCGACAAGCGGCTGATGCGGCGCACCTGGCAGGAACACGGCCTGCCGCAGCCCGAGTTCCGCGCGGTCGCCACGGAGGCGGACCTGTACGAGGCGGCCGGCGCCCTGCCCTTCCCGCTGCTCCTCAAGGCGGCCTGGAGCGCGGGTTCCACCGCGCACCAGATCATCCGCTCCCCGTACGAGGTCTCGGCCGCCTGGCGCCGCTCGCGTGAAGTGATGGCCGAATCCGCGCAGTTGGGGTACGCGGAGCTCCATGTGGCGGAGGCGCAGGGGCACTATGTGGTGGAGCAGATCGTGACCGGCTCCGCGCCGGACTGGTTCGACGAGCCCGGCTGGGGCGACTACGTCAGCGTCGAGGGTGTCGTGGCGGACGGCGTCTTCCACCCCGTTTGCCTCAGCGGCCGGATGCCCACGGTCGAGCCGTTCACCGAGCGCGCGGGCATCACCCCCGCCCTGCTGTCCGACGAGGCCCAAGACCGCGTGGTGGCGCTCGCGCGGGAAGCCGTCGACGCCCTCGGCCTGCGCGACTGCGGGACGCACACCGAGATCAAGCTCGGCGCGGACGGCAGCATGTGGCTGATCGAGACGGCCGCCCGGTTCGGCGGCGCGATGACCGTGCCGCAGATCGAGGAGGTCTTCGGGCTCGACCTCGTCGGCATGCTCGTCGACCACCTCGTCGGCCGCCCGGTCGCGTGGCCCGAGCAGGCCCGCACCCCCGCGCAGGCGCGCGGCGCGGCCGGCTCCCTCGTCGTCCTCGCGGTCGACGGCGGGGGCGAGGCCTGGCGGGACCGCAGGGTCTGGGACTTCCCCGCGGTCGCGGCACGCGTGCCGCTCAGCAGGGGCAGCGAACTGTCGGTGGTCGCGGAGAGTTCGCTCGCCAACGGCAGTGTCGTGCCGGTCTACGACCCGGCCGGGGGCGCCAACACCATGGCGGCCCTGTGCCTGCTCTCCGCCACCGACGCGCGCACGGTGCTCCGCGACTTCGAGACGTTGGTGGACGCCCTGCCACGAGTCCTGCCCGCCGCGCAGCCCGAAGAGGTCTCCGTATGACCGCCCAGCTGTTCACCGAAGCCCCCGAGCCGGCCACCGACCGTACCGTCGTCGGCGAGAACCTCTCCCTGCCGCTCTTCCGCACCCTCTCCGGGGTCCTGGCCGGCCACCCCTACCTCAAAGTGGTCGTCGACCGCGCCGAGAACACCTGGCACCTGCTCGACACGGCCGTGCACCCCTTCCACGTCAACTACATCGCCACCCGCGTCCTGGGCATGGAACTGGACGAGCTGGACGCCGACCTGGACGGCTTCAACGCCTCCGTGTACATGGACCCCCGGCGCCGCTTCCTGCTCGGGGTGCTGTCGCTGCACACCGGGGAGGACGCGGAGGGCCGCGAACGCACCTTCCTCGTCCTGGAGACGACCGAAGCCGACACCATGCACGGCGAACTGCTGGCGTTCTTCTACGAGTTCGTACGGGCCCGGGTCGACGGCAGGCTCCCGCTGCTACTCAAGCCCGCCAACCACGGGCAGGAGGAGGAGCTGGCGGCGATCAGCGAACGGCGCGTGCCGCGCATCCTGAGCCACGAGCTCTTCGGCTCCAGGACCCGTACGCCGCTGAACCCCGGCGAGGCCATGGGTCGGCTGCGGTTTTTCCGTACGAACGAGGCGTACGAGGCGTACGCGGCCGCGGAGGCCGGGCTCGGCTGGGCGGACATCGTGGCCATGCCGTGCCTGCCGGACGACGTGCCCCGGGTGGCCGGCTTCCTCAACACCGCGCCGATCACCCCGCTTTCGCACACCAACGTCCTGGCGTCGGGCTGGGGGATACCCAACGCGATCGTGCTCGACCTGGAGCAGCTCGTCGAGCGGGACGGCCTGGACGGCGCGTGGGTGCGCTACCGGGTGCGCGAGGACGAGATCTCGCTGGAGCGGCTGGATGGGGAACCGGTCCTGCGGGCTCCCGACTGGCACCAGCAGCGCATACGCCTGGAACCGCCCCTGCTGGAAAACGTTCCCGTGCTGGCCCTGCACCGGCTGCGCGGCGCCGACCGCGACCGGTACGGCACCAAGGCGGCCAACCTCGGCGAGCTGCACCACGTACTCGACAGCCGTACGGCCGACCTGACCGCCTTCTACGGGCGGCCCCGTCCGCCGCGCGACGACCTCTACGGCCACCTCGCCGCCCGGCTCGGCCTCGACGCGCCCTCCACGGCCGAACTCCGCGCCGGGGCGGCGGACTTCGTGGCCGCGACGGTCGGCGCCCCGGAGGGCGTCGCGCTCCCCTTCTCCCTCCAGCAGCACTTCCTCGCCTCCTCGCCCGCCATCCAGCAGGGCATCGGCAAGCTCAAGATGGCACTCGAACTCGACGCCACCGACGTCCTGGACTCGCTCTGCCTGCAACTCCAGCAGCTGATCCGGCACACGCCCGTGCCCGACTCCGTCACCCGGCAGATCACCCAGGCGTTCCCCGCCCCGGCGGCCGCGAGCGGGCGCCTGGTGGTGCGCTCCTCGTCCAACGCCGAGGACCTTCCGGGCTTCTCCGCCGCGGGCGTCTACGACTCCGTCACCACCGTCCACGGCACCGGTGAACTCCTGGACGCGGTACGCCAGGTGTGGGCCTCCCTGGTGTCACCGCGCAGCGTGCGGCTGCGCCACCAGGTGGGGATCTCCCTCGACGACACCTACATGGGTGTGATCATCCAGGAGTACGTGCCCGCCGCGCTCGGCGGTGTCCTCGTGACCTGTGACCCGACCCGCCGCGAGGACTTCCGCAACGTCTACCTCAACTGTTCCCCCGGCTCCCCGGAGCGGGTCGTCGAGGGCTCGGTGCTGCCGCAGCAGTACCTGTACAACACGGTGGAGGGCGGCGGACGCACCGTGGCGCTGGGCTCCTGGGGCGACGGGCTGCCCGCCGCCACCCTCGCCCGGCTCGCCGACCTGTCCCTGACCGGGCGGCTCCTGCAGTCCCACTTCAGCGCGGACGATCTGGACCGGCCACTGGACATCGAGTGGCTGATGACCGACCGGGGCGACTTCCGGCTGGTCCAGATCCGCCCGTACGCGCTGTGAGCGCGGGCCTCGCGTCGGCGCGCCCCGGCAAGGGCGCGCTGACGCACACTGCCCGCCGGGTCATCCGCCTCAACTACGGCTTCCAGCTGCTGTTCAACCTGCTGTGGTGGATGCCGGTGTTCTACGCGTACCAGAAGGAGGCCGGGCTCTCGGACGGCCAGATCTTCGGCATCCAGAGCATCTACTACGTGGCCTTCTGCCTGTTCGAGATCCCCACCGGGCTGATCGCCGACCGGATCGGCACCCGCAACTGCCTGCGGGCCGGGGCGGTGGTGATGACGGCGGCCAACCTGGCCCCGGTGGCCAGCGCCTCGTACACCGGCTTCCTGGTCCACTTCCTCGCCATCGCGCTGGGCCGTTCGCTGACCTCGGGAGCGGCGAGCGCCTATCTGTACGACGGGCTGCGGGCCGAGAAGTGCGACGAGCACTATCTGAAGGCGGAGGGCACCGCACGGGCCCTGGGGCTGGCGGCGAAGGTCGTGTGCTGGCCGCTGGTCGGGCCCCTGATGGCCCTCGCCCACGCCGCCCCCTACGTCCTCAGCGCCGCCAGCGCCGCGGGCTCGCTGGCCTGCGCCGTCGCGCTGCCCCGGCTCGCCGGGACGGGGAAGGAACCCGGGCGGGCGGCCGGGCGCCGGGGCGGCGCGTTCCTGCGGGACGCGGGCTCCGCCCTGCGCTGCGTCGCCTCCTCGCCGTGGCTGGCCCTGGTGATGGTGCAGGGCGTGGCGGTCTTCACGCTCTCCCGGATCTGCCAGGTCAACCTCTTCCAGCCGATCCTGCTGCACCACGGCGTCGGAGAGGCCTCGCACGGCTCGGTGCTGGCCGCGATGACGGTGGCGGAGGCGGTGGGTTCGGCTCGTCCCCAGTGGCTGAGCCGCCGTCTGTCACCGGTCGCCTGGGTGTCGATCCTCAGCCTGGCGCTGGCGGGCACCCTGGCGGCGATGACGCTGGGCGGCCCCTGGGCGGTCGTGGCCCTGCTCTGCCTGTTCGCCGCGGCGACCGGATTCGCGTACCCGGTGCAGCGCAAGCTGATGAACGACGCGGTGCCCGCCGACGCCCCGCGCGCCACGCTGCTGTCGATCGAGAGCATCGTGGACCGCGCGGTGTGCGCGCTGGCCGCGGTGGCCGTGGGCGCCTACGTCGCCGCCGGCCACCTGGACGCGCTGCTCTGGCACAGCGCGCTGGCCACGGTGGTGCTGCTGGGGGCGGTCCAGCTGCTGCTGCGGAGCGGGGTGGTGACGGCCGCGCGGACGCCGGTCAGCGGGACCGGCGGCCCAGCAGCTCGACCAGCCCGACCGGGAGGAACGCCGGCCGATGAGCCTGCTCCACCTGGTACGGCACATAGCCCAGCGAGGCGGCGACCTTGACCTCCTCGGCCGTCTCCGCCTGGTAGACGAGCCGGCAGCGCCCCGAGCCGGCCTTCGCGCGCTCCCAGAGAGCGGGCGCGGGTTTGCGTTCCGCGTCGGTACGGGGGGTCAGGATCCGGTCGCCGAAGTCCCGCCAGGCGAAGGGCACGGAGCCCGTCCACGCGGCGTCGACCTCCTTCCTCAGCCTGGCGGCACGCTCGGCGTCGGTCGCGCCCCAGGAGGGCGGGACGTTGGTGATCAGACCGATGCTGATGTGGCGCCGGCGGAGGGCGCCCAGATAGGAGGCGGCGCCGGCCTGATAGCCGATGCCGCCGTCGTCGGCGGTGTGGACGAGGGTTTCGCCCAGGTCGAAGTAGACGACGGGGCAGCTGGGTGCGGCACCGGGACGCGCGACGGAGTCCGCGTCCCCGGGCACCGCGGCGTCCGCCGGGACGCACCACGTGGTCGCTGCCAGGACCGCGCCAAGCACGAGGCCCACCCGGCCCCAGCCCGCGGAGGAGGATCTGTTCATCGCGTCGTCACCCTTCTCGTCGCACACCGCGCACCCCGAGGATGCACGATGTCCGGCCCGAGGGATACGGCGCGGGGCGACCGCGAACCGACAACCGCACGACTCAGACCAGTTCGGGCTGCGGTTCCGGTCGGAGCGCCGGCGCGGCCTTCGGCTCCCACTCCCTGGTGGTCCGCAGGTAGCCGTGGATCACCGAGGCCATCGCCAGCAGGACAAGGGGTCCGAACACCCACGGATGTGCGGCCATCCTCATCGGCAGCCAGCGGTACGCCACCAGGAGTGCGGCGAAGACCGCCGTGCCGTGAGCGACCAGCCGGATCCCCGACCGGTCCCAGCCGCGGTCGAACGTGCGCAGACCCGCCTCGACGGTGAGCGCGAACACCAGGCCGGCGACGAGGTCCACGCCGTAGTGGTAGCCGAAGCCCAGCGTGGCGCTGACTGTGGCCACCAGCCAGAACGTCCCCGCGTGGCGCAGCAGCCGGAGGGCCCGGCGGGAGTGGATGAAGATCGCGGTGGCCCACGCCGTGTGCAGGCTGGGCATGCAGTTGCGCGGGGTGATCCCGTCGTACGGCACCGGGTGCGGGAGGGTGACCGGCGGCGGCGTGTGCGGCCACAGGTTGGCCACCGCCCACTGCACACCGCCGGTGCCGGAGGCGCCCGGGCCGTAGGCGAAGACCGGTCCGACCACCGGGAAGATCATGTAGACGGCCGGCCCGAGCAGGCCGATCACCAGGAAGGTGCGCACCAGATGGTGGCGCGGGAAGCGCCGCTCGGCCGCCACGTCGCGCAGCTGGTACAGCGCGACGACGATCGCGGCCACCGCGAGCTGGGCGTAGACCGAGCCGAGGACAAGGCTGCCGACCGGGCCGGTGGCGTCGAGCATCCGGCCGGCCACCCACGACGGGCTGCCCAGTGCGTGATCGGCCATGGCCACGTACGGGTCGAGCACGGTCGGGCGGGCCTTCGACGTGATGAGCAGCCAGGCGTCACCGGTCTTGCGCCCGGTCACCAGCAGCAGGCCGAGGCCCACGCCCTTCAGCAGCAGGACGCGTTCGCGGCCGGTGCGGCGCGTGATCGCGAAGACCGCACAGCCCAGCATCGCCCACAGCGCGCCATTGCCGAAGAGGTGCCCCTCCGGCACCTCCGCGCCGGCCGCCCACCGCACCAGCACGAAGACGACGTCGATGCCGATCGCGGCACCGGCCGCGATGAACCGCTGCCGCCAGGTGAGCACCACCATCATCAACGCCAGCCCGCCGTACAGCGGCCCCGGCTTGGGCGGGAACACCAGTTCCCGCGCCTGGGTGGTGATCGGCCCCGGCACGCCGTAGCGACGCGCCACGATCTCCACGGTGAGGAGGAATCCGAGGGTCACCACACCCGCCGTGGCCCACAGGATCACGCGTGGCTCGCACCACGGGGCGAGCTTGATTCTGCGGCGTATTCGCGAGGACGTTTGCGAGACTGTAGGTATCAATTGTTTGGCCGATGTGTTGGGTGCCGGGTGAGGAGACTCACCCTTCGCGGGGCACGGCGTCGTTCTCCGGCGACGGAAGGGTGATGCGGGGGCTTGCCGAGGGTCGATCATCCCACTTGAGCGGTACAGGTGGCTTCGCGGGCTTCCTCCGGCCCGTGAGGGGGTCGGTGCCTCGGTGAGGGGCGGCCTCCAGACCCTGGCCCTGGACTTTGTCCAGGGCTGTCGTGTACTCGCCGAAAGACTGCACCCGTCAGCGCGGGCCCGCCGGCAGCGGTGCGGGTCGCTGCGGGGCGGGCGTGACCGCGTCGGCGCCCGCCGGGCGGCCGTTGAGCAGGAAGGCGTAGCCGGTGAGGGCGAGGATCCGCCCCAGCGAGAGGGGCGGGTGGTGCAGTCGCAGGGATCCACCTGCCCCGGTGGCCTGCGCCGAGGCGTACAGGAAGGCGTTGAGCCCGCTCACGTCGCAGAAGGTGACGGTGGTCAGGTCGACGTTGATCGTGTGCACGCCCTCGTACAGACAGTCCCGCAGGGACGCGCTGACCAAGGGTGCCGTTTCGAGGTCGATCTCACCGGCCAGGGTGATCAGCGTCCGGTTCCGCCTGTCGTGCCGGTAGACGTTCAGTTGGGGCAGGGACATGGCGCGCCTCCGGTTGGGCGACCGGTGAGGGCGAGCAGGGCGTCGGAGGGCTGGATGAGGGCGCCCCACAGCAGCCAGACGGCCAGGCCGAGTGCGACGAACGGCAGGGTGACGATCACCCCCGTCACCACCACGCTCAGCCGCTCGCCGCTTCCCCGCGCCGGTGCCGGGCGGCCGTCGTCGGGGAAGGGGGCCACCCCGTCGTACCCCTGGGACGTGGTGACGCCGCGCGGCGGCGCGAGTGCTTCGGAAAGGGGAGGGTTGGGGGACATACAAGGCTCCTTCGGCCTCGGTCTGGAAGGGGGAGGAGGCCGAGGTCCGGGGCCAGGTGATCCGTGGTGGGCGACCTGGAGGTCAGGTCGTTCCCGGGTCAGGTCGTTTCACCGACGTGGGTGCGCCGTGCCGGTGAGCGGCTGTCCAACAGGGCGGTCGGAGCGGGAAGTTCACGAGCGATGCCGCGGGAACGCGGCCACCAGGCACCGTCGAGCAGCCCGGAGCGCGGACCGGGAGGCTTGAGGGAGAGCCGGGGCGGCGGGTCATCGGAAGGCTGGGCGGCCAGTGCGGATGGCGGGGTTCGTGCGGAGGGCACCGTCATGGTGTCGACCCGTCCCCGGACCTGCCGTGCCCGGCCCGGTGCTGTCGAACCGAGAGGCGTACCGACATGGGAGCCGGTCGAGGAAGTGCTCTCGACAGGGCTGAGCGTACTCCCGCGGCGGCTTTGACCACGACTGTCCGACTCTCCCCCGCCGAGCGGGCCGCGCCCGTCCGCGACGACCGTCGCGCGGCCGACCGTGTCCTTCGCTCCGGACGTACCCCTGCGGGCGACGGCGGGCAGGCCTGCCAGGGAATCGTGAGTGGCCCGCCCGTCATCGGGCCGGATAAACGGCAGGGCCATTCAGCTCATTAGTCATTTGTGTAGATCAAGAGCAGAATTCTTCCATTTCAGCGAAACCGTTCGGGGCATCCATAATTCGAGCAGCTTCCTGCGTAATATTCCAGCCGCAGAATCGGATTGTTTCTGCCCGGCGGGGAATCGCCAAGATCATCCTCTCAAAGGAGTTGGCCCCTCGATGACGCTAGATACCCCTGAAGCGCCTCCACGGCGCACATTGTCGGTGTGGATCGCGGCCGTTACGGCCGTGGTGATGGCGGGTGCCGTCCTCGCGGTCACGCCGACACGCGCAAACGCTGTTGCCAGCCCCGTGCCTTTGGGCACGGCAGCCAGTTTCGGAGTACTGGCCGGCGCCACGGTCACCAACACCGGTCCCACGGTGGTCAACGGTCTCAACGTGGGCGTCAGCCCCAAGACGGCCATCACCGGGTTCCTGACGTCCGATGGAGGGCCCGGCATTGTGACCCCGCCCGGGGTTCTGCACTCTGCCGATGCCGTCGCGGGCCAAGCCAAGACCGACCTGAATACGGCGTACACCCAGGCCGCCGGACAGACCCTGACGGACGCGATCTACAACGACGCTCCCCACGAGTTCGGTGGCCAGAAGCTGACGCCGGGCCTCTACAGGGCGAACAGCTCCGCCGGGATCACCGGCACCCTCACCCTGGACGCCCAGGGCAACCCCAATGCCGTCTGGGTGTTCCAGATCGGCTCGACGCTGACGACGGCATCCGCCAGCTCCGTGAGCTTCATCAATGGCGCCTCGCCGTGCAATGTGTACTGGAAGGTCGGCAGCTCGGCCACGCTCGGCACCTACTCCACGTTCGTGGGCACCATCCTGGCCGACACCTCGATCACCGCCACGACGGGGGCGATCATCAACGGCCGGCTGCTGGCCGATGCGGGCCTGCGCGGCGACGGCGCCGTGACGCTGGACAGCAACAGGATCTTCCAGGGGCCGTGCGGGATCGGGGTTCCTGGTGGGACCACGGGCTCCGCGACGGTCGGAGTCATCGCCGGCGTGCCGACGGGTGGGATTGTCGCCGGCGCCACGTCCGGCGGCACCACGGGATCCGCGACGGTCGGAGTCATCGCCGGCGTGCCGACCGGTGGGGTTGTCGCCGGCGTGCCCACGGGTGGGGTTGTCGCTGGCGTGCCGACGGGTGGGGTTGTCGCCGGTGTGCCGACGGGTGGGGTTGTCGCCGGTGTGCCGACGGGTGGGGTTGTCGCTGGCGTGCCGACGGGTGGGGTTGTCGCCGGTGTGCCGACCGGTGGGGTTATCGCTGGCGTGCCGACGGGTGGGACCACGGGTGCCACCACGGGCGGCGTCCACGGCGGCACGACCGGCGGGACCGGGCACGAGCACCACCACCACCACGGGAAGCCGGGCAAGCCCGGAGGCTACTACGGGACGCCGGAGAAGCCGGGAGGCTACTACGGGAAGCCGGAGAAGCCGGGTCACCACGATCACGGTGGGAAGCCCGAAAAGCATGGCGATTACGGCGGGTACGGCAACAAGCCCGGCAAGGACGACGGCTACGGCAGCGTTCGTCACTGAGTCGTGCATGCGTCCTTGAAGGGACGGGCGGCGCGCGGCGGATCGTTGTCGATTCCGTCGCGCGGCGCCGCCGAAAGCTCTGGAGAGCAGTGAGAGAAGCCGGGATCGAAAGGCCGGGAGGGGCTGTGCTGGATGGCACTGCATCGACGGATGCGGACGAATCTAGGGAAGAATTCCCACAACAATCCGCGTCACAATCCGCAGAAAGACCCGCGGAAAAATCGGAGCCTCCGCCGGGCTTCCTGCAAGCTGTAACGAGTACTGCCGTGTTCCTCTGCCTGGCGACGACCCTGGTCCATGTGCTCCTGGTCTTTCTGCATGTGGCGCCCCCGAACCCGCTCTCCCAGCAGTACAGCCGGCAAGTCAACGCATGGGTCTTCCCGCTGTTCGAGCAGAACTGGCGACTGTTCGCCCCGGATCCGGAGGCCGCCAACCGGCAGATTTCGGCGAGGACCCTGCACACCGCCCCCGACGGAACCGTGCGGGTGAGCGGCTGGTTCGATCTGACCGCCGTGGACAATTCCGCGGTGGAGCACAACCCCTTCCCGAGTCATACGACGCAGAACATGCTGCGCCGGGCCTGGAGTTCGTACCTCGACAACCACGCCGTCGACGACCAGCCGCGCTCGCAGCGGGCGCTGATGACTCAGCAGTACCTGACCAACATCGCGTCGGAGCGCGTCGCGGCCCACCGTGGCGGGAACTTCGAGGCCATCCAGCTACGGGTGGTCACCGTGCCCATCGCCGCGCCGGCACCGGCGGGCGATGCGGGCGCGGCCGCGGTCGCACCGAGGACGGCCGACAGGCGGTATCTGCCCTGGCGGAAGGTTGAGGTGGACTCCCATGGAAACTGAGCAGCTGCCCGCATCGCAGCCCCCTGCCGCCGAAAGGCCGGGGGCGGGTGCGCCGCACCGCGCAACCGACCGTGTCCGTGCGGCCCTCGACGACCTGACCGAGCGGCCGGTCTCCCTGTACGCCGCGGCGGTCCTGCGCATCGGATACGGGTCTGTCTACCTCGTCTTCCTGCTGCGCGAGTTCGCGCACCGCGACGAGATCTGGGGCCCGGGCTCACCGTGGACACCGGAACTGGCGAGGCAACTCTTCGACCAGACCGGTTGGGTCAGCATCCTCACCCTCTCCGACAACGGGGCCTACTTCGACGCCTGTTACGCACTGGCCGTCGGCACATCGGCACTGTTCGCCCTCGGCTGGCGGACCAGGGCGGTGTCCGTGCTGTTCGCGGTCGTCGTCGCCTCGTTCCACAGCAGGGCGATCTTCATGACCGACGGAGGAGACAACCTCATCCTCCTCATGTCCCTCTACCTCGTCCTCACCGCATGCGGCCGCCGCTGGTCCCTGGACGCACGCAGAACCCGGCTCCGGGCACGCGCGGCTGCCAAGGCGCGCCCGTCGGTGGACCGGACGGCGGGTGGGCTCCGGCCTCACCTCCGCGCTTCCCGGCGGACCCTGACCGCCGTGCTGCACAACTGCGGGATGTTCGTCATCGCAGCCCAGGTCTGTTTCCTCTACGGGTCCGCGGGCCTGTACAAGGTGCAGGGCGGATCCTGGGGCAACGGGACCGCCCTCCACTACGTCCTGAACCTCGACCTGTTCCGGCCCTGGCCCGGACTCTCCCGGATGGCGGACGAGCACGACGTACTGATCGCCATCGCCTGCTATCTGACGGTGCTGTTGCAGGTCGCCTTCCCGTTCGTCCTGTTCGGGCGGCTCAAGTACCCGGTCCTAGCCATGCTGTTGGGCATGCACCTGGGTATCGCGGTACTCATGGGGCTGCCCCTCTTCTCCAGCGCGATGATCATCGCCGACGCGGTGTTCCTGCCGGACCGCTTCTACCGGGCCGTGGGACGGCTGTGGCGACGCACGGCTCGGGGAGCGGATCCCGGAGGAACGCCGGACGCGTCGCCCCGGACACCCATTGGACTGGTACCTGCGCAGAGCGAGCCGGCCGGCTGAAGCCGTGTGCTCCGACAGACGTACAAAGCCCGTCAGACGTGCAAAGGGAGAGGACGACCTCTCAGGGCTCAGGGCTCAGGGCTCAGGCACAGGGCTCAGGCACAGGGCTCAGGCACAGGGCTCAGGCACAGGGCTCAGGGGCGGCTCGCTGCCTCGATGTACGTCTTGGTGGTGTCCGTGATGAGGTCGCGGGTGCGGTCGGGGCTGAGTGCCTGGGCCTGGAGATGGTCGTACAGCATGCTGAAGTGCTGCATGTCGGATCGTTTCTCCAGATAGAGGTCGCTGGTGAACCGCTCCAGGTACACCACTCCCGCGTCGGGGCTGTCGGCGAACTGCAGGATGGAGAACTGCCCTGACATGCCCGGGTGGGCGCCCACGCCGTAGGGGAGGACCTGCACGGTGATGTGCGGCTCCGTGCTGAGTGCCTTCAGGTGCTCCAGTTGTTCGCGCATGACGTCGGGACCGCTGACGACGCGGTGCAGTACCGATTCGTCCAGGACGACCCACAGACGCAACGGGCGGGCCGGGTCGTAGATCCGGTGCTGACGGCGCAGCCGCACCTTGAGGCGCTTGGCCGCCTGTTCGGCGGTGATGCGGGGGATCGTTTCCTCGATGACCGCGTGGGCGTACGCGGGGGTCTGCAGCAGCCCGGGGAGCACCATGGGCTCGAAGGTGTGGAGGCAGGTGGCGTCCGTCTCCAGGGCGATGTAGACGCTCTGGGGGATGTCGCCGTAGGCGTGCCACCAGCCTGGCTGTCCGGATTCCCTGGCCATCTGCATCAGAACGTCGATGACCCGCTGGTCCGTCACTCCGTAGAGCGCGCACAGATCGCGCACGTCGCGAGGGCTGATGGCGCGGTTGCCGTTCTCCAGATGACTGATCTTCGGCTGGGAGACCATGAGGAACTTGGCCACTTCTGTGCTCTTCAGCCCACTGGCCAGGCGGAGCCGACGGAGCTCGGCTCCCAGACGGCGCTTCCTGACGGTGGGATTGGTGTTCGCCGCCACGAGCGGTGTACCTCCGGCTTCAAGTCATCGTGCTCGCCCGCAGTTTGCCGTGGAACAAGGCCTGTTGATCGTGTGCCGTGCCGTAGTGTCGTGGAGGAGCCGAAAAGGAATCTGCCGTTGTAATGTGCCCATGGCTGGCGAACAGCTGCCCATGCGTGCTCGGCCCGGCGCCGAGACCGTCTCTGTAACGGTGACGGCTTCACCCGTCCTGAGGTCCATCCGGCGGTCCGGGGGTCCGGAAGGGCCGTGGTCCGGTGGTGTCCGGTGGTCCGCGACAGTCCAGGAACGGATGAAGCCGCGATGAACGGATGAAGCCGCGATTGCTCAGATCGCCAGCAGTCGCTCCGCGGTCTCCCGGTACTGCTGCAGGGCGACGCGCAGTTCCTCGGTCTCGGCTTGGGTGTCCTGGCTCTGCCAGTTGGCGCGGAGGGCGCGTTGGCGTTCCGCGAGGGCGTTCGTCAGGAGGGTGACCATCTCGTGGAAGGTGCCGTCGGCTTCCTCCACGGCGTGGCGCGGGCTGTCGACGAAGCTGCTGACGGCCTGCTGGAGGCGGACGGTCAGCTTGTCCCGTTCACCTGCCGGGAGCAGCTGATGTTCCGAGTTCCGGGTGCGGTCGGGGTCGGCGGAACCGGTGGACGCTTCGCGCGGAGCCGGAGCCGGAGCCGGAGCCGGAGCCGGAGCCGGAGCCGGGGCCGGTTCCGGTCCCGTCGCCTGCGGTGTGCGCTGCTTGGCGAGATCCGGGGTCTCGGCCTCGGGTTGCCTCGCGCGTTCGGAGTCGTACAGCATTACGTGCCACTTCCCTTCGCATGGTGTCGGCCACGTGCGGCAGGTGCCCGGCCGTGGTCGTCGGTGGACGGTGAACGGGGTCGGTCCGAGTCGGCCGGCTGTTCGGTGGCCAGTGCGGCGAACAACCCGCGAGCCTCGACCATGGCCTCGCGCATTTCTTCGGTGCCGCTCTGGCCGCGGACCGCGGCGTGGATGCCGCGGTAGCCGTGGACCTGGCCGGAGTGGTGGACGGAGAGCGCGGCCAACTGCTCGTCGAACTGCTCACCGCCCGGGAATCCCCGGTCCTGGACCAGCCGGGCCAGGAGCGCGTCGGCCTCGGTGACCGCCTGTTGCGGCGAGTCGACGAACTGCTCCTGGGTCCGGGCCCATTGAGTGACGTACTGCTCGCGATCCTCGGGCGACAAGGGCCGCTCCTTGAGGGACCCGTACCGCCGCACGCGCTCGCCGAGTTCGTGTCCGGCGGCTTTGGTGTCGCCGTCGTGGCGGTCCAGGGCGTGGTCGTACTCGGGGCCGAAGCGCCGCTTCAGCCCACGGCTCCCACCCCGCTGGCCGAGCCCGATGAAAAGTACTGCGGCCGCGATCACGACAACCACGGCGATCACCACGATGGCGAACATCGACATGACGTTCCTCTCTGGCTTCCGGCTCGCAAGCCGATCTGCTGCATGTGCGTCAGCTCCTGCCGACCGGTTCCCGCATCCGTGCCCGTTCCGCTTACCGACGGTTCCAGGCGTAGTGGCGCCCGCCGCCGTTGCGGTGGTGGCGGGAGAAACCGAGGATCCAGAAGACCAGCAGGACGGCTGCGGCGATCCACAGGGCGTGCAGGGTGAAGCCGGCCCCGAGTAGCAGCAGGACGAGCAGGAGAACGAGAACGATCATCGCGGGCCTCCACACGGTCACAGGACCGCAAGCCCTGTTCTCCGCGGGGTCCAGGCGAAACGGAACGCGGGCGCGTCGTCCGGAAGTTCCGGATCGGCATAGCCCAACGCCGTGCCTGTCAGTCAACTCCGCATGAACAGCCCTGTCAACGCGGCTGGCACGCTGGTGTGTTGGTGAACGGGGGCGCCGAGACGGCGCCGAGACCACGGCAGCACGGTTGACCGCGTCGGGAGGCGCCCGCAACGTCGAACTCCGGAACGTCGCCGCGGCTCTGGTCGCTGACTGGTGGTTCGTGGTTCGTGGTTCGCAGGGGACAGGAGAGGCCCCATCGGGTGACTTGCGCGAAACCCGCAGAATTACTGACTGTTACGCAGGTGAGATTCCCTGATCGTCGGGGCAGTACGACTAGCAGGGGCTTTGTGTGCCAGCCTCTGTCCGCATTCCATGCACGGTTACGGAAAGTAAGCAACTGTGTATGGTGGCGCGGTATTCCGGCACCTGGGGCAAGCGGGAGACAGGCAGGCGCGATGTGGACGCGGACGAACTCGCCTTCGGGCTGCGGACTCGCACCATGGGCAGCACCTTCATCATCGAACTGTACGGCGAGCTGGACATGCTGGCGCATCAGGAACTCGGCCCGCGCGTTCGGGCACTGGCCTGCCCGGCCGCTCACGACGTCATCATGGATCTGCGTGCGGTTACCTTCCTGGACGCCGGCGGCATCCGGCTGCTTCTGGCGGTACGCGAGCACGTAGCTCTTCAGGGAGGCGAACTGCGCCTGGTGCGCGGGATTCCCCGGGTGTGGAAGGTGCTGCGGATCGTCCGTGTCGACCGCGCCTTCACCGTACTCGACGCTCTCCCTCCGGCTCTGCTGGGAGGCTGCGACGCCGCTCGACGCGACGACAGAACCTCCGCCTGACGCCACTGCCTCGGCCCACGCGGCGTGGGCCAGGCTCATTGGCAGGGGGAGCGGTCCGTCCTTGACTGTCGGGCAGGGCGCTGGGCCACGACGCTCCGGGATCTCCGGGTGCGGCCTGCCGCCACTCGCTTCGCCGGGACCCCGCGGAACGCAGAGTGCGCTGCTGCGAACCGCAGGTTCGGCCATGCTTCTCTGGATCGTTCTGATCTTTCTGATTGTGCTGGTCCTGGCTGTGTTCGGGTTCGGCTTCGCCGTGCACACCCTGTGGTACGTGGCCGCGGTGCTGCTGGTTCTGTGGGACATCGGTTTCTTCCTACGCGGCCGCACCGGTTCGGGCCGCTCGGCCGGCAGCCGCCGGTAGCCAACCCCCGGCCGGCCCGGAGACGGCGATGTGAGCCGACCGCCCTCCCCGTCGGCACCACGCGCCATGTGTTCGGTTCCACCGGCCGGGCACACGACACCTGTCGTCGCGAGCGGACGACAGCACAGCCCCTCCCACAGGCCGGTGCGGCCGGCCACTTTCGGACAGGACAAGACAGATGCTGGCATTCGTCGCGGCCGTGTTCTTCGCCATCGCCTTCCTCATCAACGCCACCAGCACATCGACCGATGTGGTCTTCAGCCCGACCAGTCTGATGCTCGTCGGCCTGGCCTTCCTCGCCGTCCACTCAGCCGGAGTCGGCTCCGGATGGTCCGGCCGCCGCCGTGGACGCGGCCGCCGGAACTGATTCGCAGGTGGGGGCGTGCCCGCGCCCTCCCGCTGGTGCGGACCCCCGGGACATCCCAACGTGAGGCTGGCCGGGGCCGCACTGAGGTGTTCCTTGAGGCCGGCACGCTCAGTGACGGTTGGCTGAGGCCGCTCGGCTGAGCCGCGCCGTACGGCAGGTGCGAAACAGCAGGCGAGGAGGGCGATGGCACGCTCCTCAGCGCCGCGCATTCTCCCCAGATTCTCTCCAGGGCTCCGAGACGGGCCCGAATGGGCATTCGTATGAGCGAAGTTGATCCTTTGGTCTGGCGTGGCGCCTACAGCCAATCCCGCCGCTTGAAGATGAAGTAAAGGCTCACGCACACGACCGCCATCAGCCCGATCGCGAACGGATACCCGAACCCCCACCCCAGCTCCGGCATGTTCTCGAAGTTCATCCCGTAAATCGTTCCCGCCAACGTGGGAGCAAACAGAATCGCCGCCCAAGACGAGATCTTCTTGAAGTCGTCATCCTCACGCCGCTGACCTGCGAAAATCGACTGGAGAGGTGCTCTGACCTGCGGCGATACGCCTTTCAGGCTCTTTCGCCGTGCTGCCTGGTGACAGCAACCCGAACACGAACGCCCTTGCCGGCGCCGTGGTTCCACGCGGACGAACCGCCCCGTAATACGGCCCATCAGGACCTCGAACGTCTCCTCCCAGCGGCCAGGATCTATGCACCTCTCGGGCGACGAGAGCTTGCTGGCCGCTCCTACCCGCTACCCCGGCCACTACGTCGCCGGCCGGCTCACCGGCCGCCTGGGCGCCCACGTGGAGCTCCGCCCGACGGAGGGCTCCGGCATCACGGCGTACGTGGGCCTGCCGGCCGCGGTCCTCGTGGAGGAAGCGGGGGTACGGGCGGCGACATAGCGGCCGGCGCCCTTCTCCGGACCAGGGGTCAGGAGCCGGTGGGCAGCCGGAGCCGCCGCCGCAGGCGATGGCTGCCCCCGGACCCATGGCCTGTCTGGCCTGCCTTCCCCCCAAGCGGCCACAAGAGTGGTGCTACACGTTACGCGGCCGCGGACGCCGCCACGGACCCCTCGGGCGCCCCGGCCCAGACCCAGCCACAGCCGACCGTGATCGACACACCGCCGAACTACGGGTCCGTGACGGACCTCAAGTGGGCGGACGTCGACCAGAGCCAGGACATCTTCCAGTTGGCACTGGAAGCGGTGGAGGCCGGAGTCCTGGCGATCATCAGGCCCCTCCTGGAGGACGCCTACCGCATGGGCAAGGCGGCCGAGATCATGCCGTTGCCCGATTACGTGGGTTTGGACAGCATGTCCGTCGCCTGGGTGTACGCGAGCACGTTCGTCACCGCCACGGACGGAAACCTCAGCAGTGCTGTGCACAACTACACCGATAGGTCCAACGGCGAGTGGAACGCCGCGATGCGGCAATTCTGCAGCGCTGTCTGGGGTACGAGCGCGTGGGGCCAGAGTCGCGAGGGTTACGAGTGGAAACATGACTCCGCGCAGCCCGGTCAGGCCAGCAGCCACCCTGTCATGGACGTGATGGTCAAGACCTGTGACGTCATGAGCGACGCTCTGCGTGCCTGGGCGGCCGCCGCGAAGGATGTGCGAGACGACCTTCGCAGGCTCTACTACGAAGCCGTGCTGAAGGCTCTGCCGCACATCGACAGAAGCGACGGTCTGGACATGAAGGACGTCAAGAGCTTCGGCAAGGGGCTCCTCAAGATGGGGAGGAGTTTCGCGGTCGGCTTCGCCCTTGAGGTGGACGAGGAGGCGATGAACGCGGCGGTCGAGGCGTACAACAACCGCGTGCGCCGACAGGTCGCTGAGCTCAACAAACTGCACGAAGCCCTGGATGAGGCATATCTCAGTGCTCCCACGTTCCGGGCCGAGTCGGCGCGGGCGGAGTCCTTCGGCGCCCGAGCTCTGACCGATTTCAAGAACGATCCGCTCTACACGGTGGCGGGGGACGACGAAAGCAATCACAAATACCCGATCGACCTCGCGAACCAGGAGGGCATTCTCGGGTCCCATGTGGTGGACAAGCATGTGGGAAAGACGGATGAGCAACTGGAACAACGGCTGAGGGACCAGCAGATCGTCAGGCCTTCCGGCATCCGGCCCGAGGCCGTTTCGGCGTTCGGGAGCCTTACAGACGCGCAGCGGTATACTCAGGCGGCCCTGGATGAACCGAACAATCAGAGGAAGATCGACAATTGGCTCGCGGGTAACCCTGGACCCAACTCGTCACGCTCACTCCTCCTGACGACGAACGACGTCGTGGGAAGGTCGTGGGACCGGGGCGACACCGCCCCGCGTGACGTGACCAATGTATGGGTCGTTCTGAGACCCAACCCGGGGAGCCACCCGCCGTTCGTCGTTCTCACTTCCATGCCCACCGACAAGACCCAGCACCCGTAGTGCGCACGTGGAGAACTGAGGTAAGGCCCATGACTCGGATTGACGCCACCTCGTGGAGCCGTTCCCTGCGGGCCCTTTTCGGGGAGGGCATGTTCGCGGCCGTGGGGGCGCGGCGGCGCGATGACTGGCGCTTGGACGCCCTCGACATCATGCAGCTGCGGACGGACGATCCGCGTGGCTGGTCGAAGGTTGCCGCGGCACCGGGAGGGGGCGATTACGGCACCGGCCCGGACAGCCCGTTCAGTGCTGTCATGCCAGGAGACTTCAGCACGGCCTTCCCTGTGTCCAGGAGGGGCACCGAACAAATCCTGGTCACTCTCCAGGGTGAGTGGTTCCAAACAGAGGACATTCCGGATTTCGATGCGCGAGAGGCCGAGCTGACCTCGCACGCGAGAACGATCCTGGAAAGATTCGGAGAGGACGCGCTATTTTTTACCAATGCGGCGACGGCGCGAGAGAATCCCCATGCCGATATGTTCCGTCGCGAGGGCGCCTATGAGGGCTTCACCAGTCACGTAATGGATTGTGGTGTGATCGCTGTCTCCGCCACGGAAGTCGGCATCTTCTGGGGCTTCACCATCGACTGATGATCTCCCGTGCGTACCCGTTCTGCATGAAGCCGCTTGAGTTCGACCGCCGGTACGGCGAACTCGACGTCGTCGTCGCAGCCTTCGTCGGACAGGAACCCGACAGTCCGGAAGCAGGCACAGCGCCTCCGGCTCTTCAGGCGTACCTCCGGCACACCTGGCAGACCCGGCCCTGGGCGCTCTCCGTCGCCGAACAACAACTTCGGGAGTACGCGCGGAATCCGCCGGGCAGTTTGCGGCTGCGCCTCGGCGAGTTCTATTCGGTACCCGACATCGGGCTGTCCGAGTCCCGGACTCAAAGCCGGCTGTCCGAGATGGCCGACCACATCAAGCGCAGCATCGAGTCCGTCGATGTGCCTCCGCCGGCCGCGCCTCAGACCCACTGGGAGTGGCACGCCCGCTTCGGGGAGCTGGGGCAGTTCCTCGGCGGTTGGTTCTCGCAGGACATGCCCGACGAGTTCGGCGACCACGATCCGGCGGTCCGCGACTACAGGGCAACGGTCGATCCCCAGCTGACCGCCCGGCTGGTCGGCGAGATCCACGAACTGCTGGCTCTGGGGCTGGAGGAGCACGACTACGCCGTCGGCGTCGCTGAGCTCGGCATGGAGGTCGAGCCGCCGGCCCCGTTCTCGGTCGAAGCCTGGCTCCGGACGGTGGCGGAGCATCTCGGGACGGCCAGGCCCGACTACACGGACTGAACAGTCCCGTCCGGAGGGCGGTGACGACTGCACCGGGCGCCGCCCCCGTTGAGGTGACGACGCTGAGTCCGATCGCCCCCTTGCTGCGCATTCTCCCCAGCCGCTCCCCAACGGGGCTTCATTCTCCCCGGATTCTCCCCAGCCGCAGTGGGTTCTCGACGGTGCTTCCGCTGGTGAGGCGGGCCTCCTGGGGCTTGCTGAGCCGCTTCGCACAGTATCGGAAGGGGTGTGCTCGGGGCGAACACGGATCGCTCCCCGCTGGTGCATGACCTCGCATGCCGAGCGCGTCGCCAACCTGGAGCCGGCTGGACCCGCTCGGTGTCGTGACGCACGAATGACGCACGGGCTGAGGCTCCGCCAGCTCGGCTGGGACGCAAAGGGCATATCTGGAGCGGGCTGCGCGGCGTCAGATCGAGCGTGACAATCTTGACGACCTCATGGTGGACCTCGGCAAGATCCACGGCCCGGCGACCCGGAGGCGGTGGCGACGAAGGAGGCCAGGCTGACGGGTCCCGCGCCCGGGGCCGTGGCGGTTGCGTGTGGGCTGAGGAGGCGACTCACGGACCCGGCGTACGTGTCACCTCTCGGTCTGCTGCCAGACGGAGGTGAGCGCCGTGACGGGGTCGCTGTCGGGCGGCGCGGCCGGCCACCAGTCGCCGTCGTCATCCTGGAGGTAGGGGTACCAGCGAGTGTCAGGGCCCAGACGCAGCTGGATGCCGTGGTCGGTGAGAGTGAGGCGGTTGCGCCAGGCCCTGAAGGCGACCGGGGCGGTGGTCATTTCGGTGAGGGCCTCGGTCAGGGCGCTGCGGGCGGCTGTCATCGCCGTCGGGTCGGGGGCGTGGGGCTGTTCGGCGACGGTGATGCCGGTTGGACCGCCATACCGCCAGGCGCGGGTGAGGCGGGCGAACGCGGCCGGTCTGGCACCGGTGTTGTGGATGAGGCGGTGCAACCACTCGGGTCCGCAGTTGCTCGCGGCGATCCGTGCCGCGTCCTCGCGCTGGGTCAGGTGCAGGCTGGTGGTGTCGCCCGTGAGCAGCCGGGCAGCGCGTGCGGCGGTGTCCGTCATGAGGCGTTCGAGGTCCGCGGTGGACGGACCGGTGCCGGGTGGCGGGGCGGCGGGCAGTGCGGTGGTGTGGGGGGCCGGTTCGGGGAGATCCGGAAGGGGTGGAGTGTGTTCGGCCAGGGCGGCCCAGGCGGCGTAGGCGCCGACGGCCGGGAGTCCGGCTGGGGCCGGTGGGGTGGAGGTCGCTTGGGCGGCCGTACGGCGGGCGCGCAGCCGGCCGAGGACCTCCTCCCGTCCCCGGCCGCGCAGGGCGAACACCACGAAGGGGTCGGCGTCGATTGTGGAGGCGATGGCGTAGCAGAGCGCGGCGGCGTGTTTGCAGGGGTAGCCCCAGTCGGGGCAGGAGCATTCGGGGTCGAGTTCGGTGGGCTGCGGGAGCAGGGGGACGCCGGCGTGGCGGGCGTCGTCGACTAGTTCGGCGGGCATCTCGCCGTCGAGGAGTGCGGCGAGATGCCCGGCCCGGGCCGCGATGGTGTCGAGGAGGGTGTCCCACTGGGCGTCGGTGAGGACGGGCAGGTGGACGGCGGACTGGTAGGGGCGGGGCCTGCTGCCCTGGACGGCGGCTTTGACCTGGCCGGGGGCGACGGCGGTAGGGCCCACCATGCCCTGGCGGGCGTAGGTGCGTCCGCGGGACAGGCGCCCCGAGTCCATGGTGGAGTCCTCCAGAGCCGTCACCCATGCCCGGCCCCACCACGTCGCGGCGAAGGCACGCCTGCCGCGGACGGGCGTGCGGCGCGGGCCGGGGATCGAAGGGCTCATTCCTGCCTGCCCAAGGCGACGAGTTCGGCGAGATCGGCGTGGGACAGTTCGGTCAGAGCGGCCTCACCGGAGCCGACCACGGCGTCGGCGAGCGCGCGCTTGGCTTCGAGGAGCTTCGCCACCTTGTCCTCCACGGTTCCCTCGGCGAGGAGTTTGTGGACCTGGACAGGTTTGTCCTGGCCGATGCGGTAGGCGCGGTCGGTGGCCTGGTCCTCGACGGCCGGGTTCCACCAGCGGTCGTAGTGCACGACGTGGGTGGCGCGGGTGAGGTTGAGGCCGGTGCCCGCGGCCTTCAGGGAGAGCAGGAACACCGGCACCTCGCCGCGCTGGAAGCGGTCCACCATCTCCTCGCGCACGGCGACGGGGGTGCCGCCGTGCAGGAAGAGGGTGGGGACGCCTCGTTCCGCGAGATGCTTCTGCAGCAGGTTCGCCATCTGCCTGTACTGGGTGAAGACCAACACCGACTCGCCTTCGGCGGTGATGGTGTCGACCAGTTCGTCGAGCAGCGCCAGTTTGCCGGAGCGGCCGTGCAGCGGTGTGGACTGGCGCAGGTACTGGGCGGGGTGGTTGCAGATCTGCTTCAGCGCGGTGAGGAGCTTCAGGATCAGGCCGCGGCGGCGGATGCCCTCGGCTTCGGCGATCTCCGCCATGGTTTCGCGGACCACGGCCTCGTACAGGCTTGCCTGTTCGGCCGTCAGCGGCACGACGCGGTCGGTCTCGGTCTTGGCGGGCAGTTCGGGTGCGATGCCCGGGTCGGACTTCCTGCGGCGCAGCAGGAAGGGCTGCACGAGACGAGACAAGCGCTCAGCGGCCTGCGGGTCCTCGCCCGTCTCGATCGCGCGGGCGTGGCGGTCGCGGAAGACGGCGAGTGGTCCGAGGAGTGCGGGGGTGGTCCAGTCGAGGAGCGCCCACAGTTCGGAGAGGTTGTTCTCCACGGGGGTGCCGGTGAGGGCGACGCGGGCGCGGGCGGGCAGGGCGCGCAGCTCGCGGGCGGTGACGGCGTAGGGGTTCTTGACGTGCTGGGCCTCGTCGGCGGCGATCAGCGACCAGGCGTTCTCGGCGAGGGTCTCCCGGTCGCGGCGCAGGACTCCGTAGGTGACCAGGACGATCTCGTTGTCGGCGAGGTCCTTGAGGTGGCGGTCGCCACCGTGGTAGCGGCGCACGGGGGTGGACGGTGCGAACCTGGCTGCCTCGCGCTGCCAGTTGCCCAGCAGCGAGGCGGGGCAGACGACGAGCGTGGGGCCCGCGGTGGCGGGGTCGGTCTGGCGGTGCAGGTGCAGGGCGAGCAGGGTGATGGTCTTGCCCAGGCCCATGTCGTCGGCGAGGCAGCCGCCGAGACCGAGCTCGCACATCTCGGCCAGCCAGGCGAGGCCCCGTTTCTGGTAGTCGCGCAGCGTGGCCTTCAGCGCGGTGGGCTGAGGGGCGGGGGCGCGGGATCCGGGGTCGCGGATACGGGCGACGAGGTCGCCGAGCGCACCGACCGCCGCGCAGCGAAAAGTCTCCCCGTCCCGCTCCGCTTCGCCGGTCAGCGCGGCGCCCAGCGCCTCCATGGGCGTGAGCGGTTCCAGCCGGCGGCGCCTGGCGCGGGCCACCAGCTTCGGGTCGGCGACCACCCACTGGTCGCGCAGCCGGACGAGGGGGCGCCGCGTCTCCGCGAGGGCGTCCATCTCGGCCTCGGTGAGCGGGTCTCCGCCCAGCGAGAGCTGCCAGCGGAAGTCGAGGAGGGTGTCGGCGTCGAGCATGCCGCCCGCGCTGGAGCCGGGCGCGGTGCGTTGGCCGATCTCCGCGGTCGCGGTAAGTGCCTTGACGAGCTCACGCGGCCAGTGCACGTCGACACCGGCGGCGCGCAGCGTGTCGGTGGCGTCGCCCAGCAGGTCGAAGGCTTCGTCGTCGGTCAGCCGCAGCCGGTCCGGAGCGGCGTCCTTCAGCAGTCGGTCGAGCGGTGGCCAGACGCGGGCGCCGCGGCGCAGTGCGAGCAGCGTCTCGGTTTCGGCGCGCGGGCCTAGCAGGCGCTCGGTCTCGGCCGGCTCGCTCCACAGCTGTGCGGCCTCCACGACGAGCGCCGGATCCGCAGCGGTGTGCAGCTGGAGGACGGCCCGGAACTGCCGGCGGCGTCCCTCGGGTACATCGACCCGAAGCGAGACCCGGACGTCGGCGGTGAACGCGGCGGTGGTCTCCTCGGCCCACTCGTGCAGGGCGGACACGGCACGCGTCTCGCGCCAGGCGTACGGCAGGGCTCCCACGGCGAGCGGAGCGGCGGGGGTACGGACCAGCTCGTCCGCGACCGCGTCGCAGAACCGCCGCACCAGCGCGGCCGGTTCGGTGATCCGCAGCGGGGCAGGACCCGGCTCCGGCAGGCAGTGGCTGTGGGGCGGGAAGGCGGCGGCGAGGGCGTCCAGCATCCGACGCTGGGCTGCGGTGAAGGGGCCCGCCTGCCAGGTGTCGTAGCCGGCGGGGGAGAGGGCCGGGTGAAGACGGCCGTCGGCGAGCAGCCGGAGCGCGAATCGGGCGGCGGCCTGCCAGGCGGCGGCGGACGGGTGCGGTGGCTGTGCCCCGGACAGCGCGGCGACAGCGAGGGCGACGGGCAGCGCGAAACCCTCCGCCTTGCGCCGTCTGACCGAGCGGCCGTGCGGCAACACGAGCTCCGCCACCTCGGTCTCGACGCCCGCGGGTGCCGTGCCCTCGGCGCCGGCTGCCCCGGCGGGCTGCCAGAGCAGCAACCGGCCGAGGCGGGCGGGCTCGCCGGGCAGGAACACCGCCGCCCAGCCGTCGTCGAGCAGGCTCCGGGCCCAGGCAGCCGACTCCGGTGCGGCCAATGGCGGCACGCTCCTCGTGCCCGTGCCCTGCTCTCGTACGAGGACTCGTGCCACTCTCTTCGCCTCACCGTTGTCCAGGCGGTCTTCACCGCGTCTGCTTCCACCGGCAGGTTTCGCCCCTGCCGTCACCGGCGGGAGTGGGCCTTGTTCGCTGCGGTACGCATGCGTTTGGCCAGCCGCTTGTCGACGCCGTGCAGGCCCTCACCCAGTTCGGCGAGCACCTGGGCGGTGGCTGGGTGCTCCACTCGCCACAGCTCGTTCACCCGTTGTTCGAGCGCCTCCGGCGCCGTGTTCCAGTTCTCCAGGAAACCCCGGGCCAGCTCCTCGCTCTCCTGAGCACCGGCGAGGATCGACAGGCCGTCGATGAGCAGCCACAGTCCGGCCGCCTCCGCCCGCACCGGGTCCACACATGCCTCTGCCCCAAGGCGTGCGCCCAGGGTCGTGGTGGCCACCTGGCGGCACCCCTCGTCGTCGGAGTCCGCCGCCTTGCGCAGCACGCGCAGTGCCCGCGGGTCGTCGAGTTCGGCCAGCACCAGTTGAGCCACGGCGCGCTTCGCCGCCGCCTCGGAGCCGTCTCCCGCGCATGCGTCGAGCAGCCCTACCGCGGCATCCGTCGCCGAACGGTGTGCCAGCCACCCTTCGACCTCCCGGCGAATCTCCTCGGGGGAGTAGCCCAGGAGCCCCTGGAGCAGAGCACCGGCGTCCGCTTGGGCGTACTCACCGAGCAGCGGCGCGGGCACACCGCACTCCATCAGGTACTCGCGGAGCCCGTAGCGGCCGAGTGGGGTGAGCCGCATGCGGTGCCCGCCCTGGTCGTCCCACGACCGGGCCGACGCCGCCGTCGAGGTTCCCGAACCGCCGCCCAGCTCCTGTCCGACCATGGCGTTCAGGAGTGTGCGCAGATTCTCCTCGGCCGAATCGTCGCCGCCACCGCGCTCGTACTCCACCGCGCCCAGCAGGGCGAGCCCTTCCCCGAGCTCCCGGAAGGAAACCGCGAACAGCGCCTGGAAGAGATCGAACTCCGGCTCGTTCTCGCCCACTTCGCGGGCCTTCGCACGCAGGTCGTCGGCATCCACCCAGGCGTCGTCCGGGGCGTCGTACAGCAGGCCGACCAGCCCGTCGGCGATCTCGGCCGTCAGCTCGCCCAGCTCACCGTGCCACCCGTCCAGCACTCCCATCTCGCCGATCTCCTCCAGCAGATCGCCCATCGTGGCGGCCCAGAACTCAAGGAGGCCCTCACCGGTGAAGTCGGTTGCAGCGCCACCCCGAGCGCGGCCCCCGCTGATCGTGATCAACCCGCCGTCCACGGCGAGCCACCACGGGTCATCGAGTACGGCCACGTCCTTGGCGCTGCGCAGCGACTCCAACGCACGACCCCGCGCGACGGCATCGGCATACGGCGAGTCGTCGCCGGCCAGCTTCCACAGCTGGAGCTCCTCGACGGCCTCACGGGCGAGCGCGGGCCGAAGCACCCGTCCGGCGGTGACCTGCCGTCCCTCGCGGCACCAGACGGCGAGTCGCAGCGCAGCGTCGAAGAGCGGAACACCCCGCACGGCAGCGACAAGGTCCTCCCGCGGAGCCAGCGTCACCGGGCGCAGCACAGGCACATCCTCGGCCGGTCCGTCGACTCCGGCAGCGACCGGATCGCCCGCCCCGCACTGCCCGCAGGTACACAACGCCACGTCCTCGGCGGTCAGCCGACGGACACCGCCGCGCCCGGCCCCCTCACTGGTCGGCGGCTTCGCATTGCCGGACACCGTGTCCGGCGTCAGCCGGGCCAGCCGCGCGGTGACCACGTCCCGGTCGAAGGCCGCCGGATCGTATCCGGCCGCCCGCAGCTCGGCGACAAGCTCACCGTGCGGGCCATCCCCGGACCCGCCCGGGGTGTCGAGGAACTCCAGAACCTCGGCCAGCCCCCACACGCCGCCCATGTCCTCGGCCGGTACGTCGGCGCGACGCCCGCCGACGCAGCGCACCATCCGCTCCGCGCCGACCGGGCGCGGCAGTGTCTTCTCCAGCGTGATCCCGTGCTCCCAGTCGTCGCCGAAGTCGTAGACGTAGCGCAGCCGTGCCTTCTCCTCGGCCAGCACGTCGCCGAGCGCGATGGCGTCCTCGTCGCCGACCCCGTGGCCGAAGCCGAGGTCGATGCCGGTGAGTCGGGCCGCATCGCCGTACCGCCGACCGAACTCGTCGGTGAAGAGGTGCAGATGGCCACCGTGCCATCCGAAGGCGACCTGGATGGCGTCGTGCAGGCTCCCGAGCGAGGTATCGGACGGCAGCACGAGGCGCCGCCACAGGGGCGGTCTTGTGCCGTGCAGCACGATCTTCAGCTGGAGATCGGACGGGGCCGTCTTCCCGTCTCGCCGCATCTGCCGCTCCTACCGCACCGGGGCCACTCGAACGGCCCCATCATGATGCTGCCGGTGTGCCGAGCTCAAACCCGGTTGCGGCGGCCACCGTCCTTCTGGGAACACACGGTCCCGACGTCGCCCGCAGCGGATATCCTCCGCCCTCGCGACCTTGCGCAGGGCGGCACAGGTGCTCGGGAGCGCATGGCCCTACCGGCCACGGCTGTCGCAGCCCTCGACATGTGCGTACGCGGCGCGATGCCGGGTTTCGTAGCCCGTAGGGGTGTCCGAGCCGCGTGAGTCGGAGCTCTCGGGGCTGGTCGGTCTCGTCGGCAGCCTGCAGATGCGGTCTCGTCCGGATCCGATCAGTCGATGTCCGGATCATCGGACTCTTCGAGGAGTCGGGCCGCGAGGTCGTCAGCCCACTCCACGGCCCAGGTACGAAGAGCGGCGATGGTGATCTCGTCCAGGCCGTAGGCGGCGAAGGCTTCGTCATCGGTCCACTCGGCGCCCCTGAGGTTCGCCTGCAGGTCCTCGCGTCGAAGCGGCCACGGGCGTGGCGGCGGCCGAACTCCTCGAGCTCGGTATTGGTCCAGCGGCGGGAGGCAGCGAACACGTCGATCAGGTCGCGAGGCGCTCCGCGGTCGGCAAGGGCTCGGACCTTGGTCCCGATCACGTCCTCCTCCGCGAGGACGGGCCCGTACGGGCTCTGGGCGACGGGCCGCCAGAAGATCTCCTTGAGGATGTCGACTTCACAGTCCTGCCCGGTGACTGGGTCGGTCACGGTGAAGCGGGCGGACAGAGGGGCAGTCTCCAGCGCCTGCACTTTCCAGCCCCTGGCCTCAAGGCCGCGGCAGAGTGCGGCCGCGATGTCGGCCATGGGCGCCGGGTTCTCGGTGGCGACATCGAGGTCCTGGCTGGGACGGTTCACGAGGCGGTGCGCCCTCACGGCGTACCCGCCGGTGAGAACCAAGGGATACGGCGAGCCGAGGGCGATCACATCCGCCAGGAGCCGCGTGTGTGCAGCTCCGGCATGTCCGTCACGCGGCTGCCCGGGTGCGTGGGGCGAGCTGGGGGAAAGCGTCCTCCCACATGGTGCGCACGGTGCGGCCGACAAGGGAGCGCAGCACAGGCCACAGCTGGAGAAGTAGATCCTGATTGAGGTAGCGGGGCAGGTCGTCGTGCAGGCCTTCGTGCAGGACGGTGCGGTACAGACCCATGCGCTGGCGAGGTTTGCCCAGGTCGAACGAGGTCATCCCGGACCAGGCCAGGTGCAGCGGAAGCTCTACGACACCGTGCGCCGGCCCATGAAGCTCGTCCAGCGACTCCGGCAGACGGCGCCGGAACTTCTCCCGGTACAAGGCGAGGTCCTCGGCATCCGCGCCAGAGAGATCCCTCGGCGCGGCTGCGGGATGCTGTGAGCTGGAAGACATGCCTCCATTATGGCGACCGCAGAAGCGGTGCGGGCCACGATGCGCGAGCCTGCGTCCGAAGCGAGCAGGGGCGGATCCCGTCAGTGCCCCGGCCGGCTGTCGCAGCCCGTTCTTGACCAAAGCAGGAGGCACGGGCTGTCAGCCGCCCACGCATGAGACCTGGACGCGCAGACGCCGGGCTGACCGTCGGCATCGAGGGGGCCTGGAGGCAGGAAGGGGAGATCCCTCGCATCACTTCTCCCCAGGGACTCCCCCAGCGCCCCGTATGGCTTTTCGCTGGGGAGAAGCAAGAGCGAACCATGCGTGTTGCTTGAGCGGAGACGGCCGATCCTAGAGCCAGCCCCGTCGCTTGAAAATCACGTACAAACTGACGCAAACCATCCCCATCAAGCCGATCGCGAAGGGGTATCCGAAGCTCCAACTCAACTCAGGCATGACCTCGAAGTTCATGCCGTAGATCGTTCCCACCAACGTGGGTGCAAACAGGATTGCGGCCCACGAGGAGATCTTCTTGATCTCCTCGTTCTGTTCGAAGCCCGCCTCCGCCAACGCCCGCATCTCCGCGTTCTGTTGCTGCGTGACCAGCGTCGCGTTGACCGTGAGGATCTCCGTGAGGGCCTGGCGGAAGCCGTCGACGCGTTCGCTGGTGTGGGTGACGTGGTCGGCCACGTCGCGGAGGTAGCGCTGGAGTTCCTCGTCCGTGCCGTACTTGGCGAAGCCGGCCATCAGGCCGTGCAGCATGCCGACGAGGGGGCGGGTGGCGCGCTGGAACTCGACGATTTCGCGGGAGAGTTCGTAGATGCGGCGGGACACCTCGGGGTCGCCTCGAAAGACTTCCGTCTCGATCTCGTCGATGTCGTTCTGGACGCCGGAGACGACCGGCACATAGCCGTCCACCACCGCGTCCAGGATCGCGTACAGCACCGCCTCCGGGCCCAGGGCCAGCAGCTCCGGGGTTTCCTCCATGCGGCGGCGCACCGCCGACAGGTCGGGGGCGGCGCCGTGGCGGACGGTGATGAGGAAGTCGCGGCCGATGAAGACGTGCAGCTCGCCGAAGTCGACCTCCTCCGGGGCGTCCAGATAGCGGGCCGCGCGCAGGACGACGAAGAGGGTCTCTCCGTACCGTTCCAGCTTCGGGCGCTGATGTGCCTCCAGGGCGTCCTCCACCGCGAGCGGGTGGAGGTCGAACTCCTCGGCCAGGGAGAGGAGTTCGGCCTCCGACGGGCGGTGCAGGCCGATCCACGCCATGCCGTCGCGCGTCTCGCGCAGCCAGCGGAAGGTCTCCGCGAGCGTGTCGGGGGACGAGACCCGGCGGCCGTCCCGGTACAGCGCGGACTCCACGATGCTGCGGTGGTCGTGGCGTACGGGCCCGGGGGAGGTCTGTGCGGTGGCCGACGGGGGCGTGGGCGCCGGTGGGCTCGGCGGCGGGGCCGGCTGGCGTCGCCAGGAGTGCTTCCTGGAGGGCACGGACCTCTCGGGGTCCTTTCCCCGGTCGGCCATGGGTCCACCTCTCGTACCGTCCGCCGCCGCCCACTTCGTCTCGGTGCAGGATATACGGCCCAAATGTCGCAGGCTCGGCGTTCCGGACGCCCTCCGCGCCCTGGGCCCTTGGCGCCTCGCGCCCTCCGCGCCCTGGGCCCTTGGCGCCTCGCGCCCGCCGTGCCTCGCGCCCGCCGTGCCCTGCGCCCGCCGTGCCCTGCGCGTCCCGTGCCCTTCGCGCCCCGCGCCCTTCGCGCCCCGCGCCCTTCCGTGTCCTCCCTCCTTCGGGGACCCGCATCGAGGACAGGATCTGTCCTCCATGGGCGCTAGCGTGCCCGTATGGCCTCGCAGATCACCACCCGCGCCCTCAACCGCGCCACCCTCGACCGTCAGCACCTCCTGCGCCGCACTTCCGTGCTCGGGCCGAAGGAGGCTGTCTCGCACCTCGTCGGGCTGCAGGCGCAGAACGTGAAGCCGCCGTACTTCGCGCTCTGGGCCCGGCTCGCGGGGTTCCGGCCCGAGCAGCTCTCCGCGCTCATCGAAGCCCGCGAGCTCGTACGGATCGTGACCCTGCGCTCCACCATCCACCTCCACACCGCCGACGACGTCCTCACCCTGCGCCCGCTCGTCCAGGCGGCCCGGGATCGCGAGCTCAGGCAGTTCCGGGGGCAGCTGGAGGGCGTGGACCTGGCGCGGCTCGCCGCGACCGTGCGTGGGCTGGTGGAGGAGCGGCCGTACTCCATGAAGGAGATCCGGGACGTGCTGAGCGAGCAGTGGCCCGACGCCACGCCCCTCGCACTCTCCCTCGCGGCGCGCTGCTCGCTGCCGCTCGTGCAGGTCACCCCGCGCGGGCTGTGGGGGCGCAGCGGGCGGGTCGCGCTGACCACCGCCGAGCACTGGCTGGGGCGGCCGCCGGGGCCGGTCCCGGCACCTGACGACACGGTGCTGCGCTATCTCGCCGCGTTCGGGCCCGCCTCCGTCAAGGACATGCAGACCTGGGCGGGACTGACCCGGCTGGGTGAGGTCTTCGAGCGGCTGCGGCCCCGGCTCGTCACCTTCCGTGACGAGAACGGCGTCGAGCTCTTCGACCTCCCGGACGCGCCCCGCCCCGACGAGGACACCCCGGCCCAGCCGCGCTTCCTGCCGGAGTTCGACAACCTGCTGCTGTCGCATGCCGACCGTACGCGGGTGATCCCGGCCCCGTACTGGGGCCGCGCCTGGAAGGGCAATCAGGCCTTCCCCACCCTCCTCGTGGACGGCTTCCTCGCCGGGGTGTGGCGCCTGGAGGAGGCGGCGAGGGGCGGGCGCGCCGTACTCACCGTTCAGCCGTTCGGGGCGCTCGGCCGGGGCCGGCGCGACGAGGTGGCCGCCGAGGGCGAGCGGCTGCTCGCGGAGATGACCCCGGCCGCCATCACCTCGTACGAGGTCCGCTTCGGGGATGTCATGGGCTGACCCTCGTCGTGGGCTGACCCTCGTCACGGCCTCTCACGCCTCACGCCTCACGGCCTCACGCCTCACGGCCCGGATGGCACGCGCCTCACAACCCCCGCGCCCGCTGGTCCTCGCACGGCGGGCCGCACCAACCGGCGGGCACAGGGGTGCTCGACGGGTGTACGGGGTACGGCGGCGGGGGCCGCGAGCTGGGGGTCGACCGTCACCGTGGTCACGCCGAGCGGCGCGGCCAGCGACCGCAGCGCGGGCTCCGCGAGCCGGATCCAGCTCTGGCCGGGACCGAGCACCGCGTACAGCCGCTCGGGACTGGTGAAGCCGACGGCGGTCCGCACGCCCAGCGGGGTGCGCGAGAAGCGCACCTGCTGTCCTCCGGCAGAGCCGAGCCGAACCGGTACGTACAACCCGACCGGCACGTGCGGGGGCGTTGCCGGGCCGGGTTCGGCGGGGTCCGCGTCGTCGACGGTGAGAATGTCCATGATGGGTGCCCTCCGAAGGCGGAGTCGGGCCGGGCGTTCGGTCCGGCCGGGGCGACGCGTCCAAGCTATGCCTGCCGCTGTGCTGACCGGCCCCGTCCTGACGCGCTGTTGATCCCGTTCCGCCTGAAGTTGACGGACCTCTAGCGGTCGGCTCTTCGGGTGCGGACCGGCTGTGGCTGGTCGCCCCCGGGTCGCCTTCCTCCCGTTCCGCGCGCCGGGCCGCACCCCTGCCGACCGGTCTCGCCGTGCACGCACACACCGCCGCCCCTCCTCGCCGGGGGCGGGGGAATCCGCCGCGCGTACTTCCCCCGCACCCCCCTGCGGGGGTAAAGAGGCCTGGTCACAGATATGGCGGCGCACCGCAGGGTGGTAGAGAGTGGCCAGGCAATGAGGAGGGCACATGGACGCACGTGGCGCCACGCAGGAGTTCCGGGCCGGACGGGACTTCCTGCTGGAGCACCGGGAGGACTACGCGACGGCCTGTCAGGGGTTCACCTGGCCGCGCCCCGAGCGGTTCAACTGGGCGCTCGACTGGTTCGACGTCATCGCCGAGGGCAACGGCGCCACCGCCCTGCACATCGTCGAGGAGGACGGCCGCGAGGTGCGGATCTCCTACGCGGAGATGTCCGCCTACTCCGACCAGGTCGCCAACTGGCTGCGTGCCCAGGGCGTACAGGCCGGGGACCGCGTCGTCGTGATGCTCGGCAACCAGCGGGAGCTGTGGATGACCGCGCTGGCCGCGATGAAGCTGCGGGCGGTCGTCATCCCCGCGACCCCGCTTCTGGGCCCGGCCGACCTGCGGGACCGGATCGAGCGCGGACGCGCCCGGCACGTGATCGTACGGGCCGAGGACGCGGGCAAGTTCGCGGACGTGCCGGGGGAGTACACCCGGATCGCCGTCAGTCCGCCCGGCGCCGACCCCGTTCCCGGGTGGCTGGACTTCGGCGGGGCGTTCGGGGCGGACGCGGAGTTCGAGCCGGACGGTGAGACCCTGGCCGACGACCCGCTGATGCTCTACTTCACCTCCGGCACCACGGCCCGCCCCAAGCTCGTCGAGCACACCCATGTGTCGTACCCCGTGGGGCACTTGGCGACCATGTACTGGATCGGGCTCAGGCCGGGCGACGTGCACCTGAACATCTCCTCGCCCGGCTGGGCCAAGCACGCCTGGTCGAACCTCTTCGCCCCGTGGAACGCCGAGGCCACCGTCTTCATCTACAACTACACACGCTTCGACGCGGCCCGGCTCATGTCCGCGATGGACGCGGCGGGCGTCACCAGCTTCTGCGCGCCGCCCACGGTGTGGCGGATGCTCATCCAGGCGGACCTGAGCGCGCTGCGCACCCCGCCCCGCGAGGTCGTCGCGGCCGGGGAGCCGCTCAACCCGGAGGTCATCGAGACGGTCCGGCGGGAGTGGGGCCGGGTCATCCGGGACGGCTTCGGGCAGACCGAGACGGCCGTCCAAGTCGCCAACACGCCAGGTCAGTTGCTCAAGACCGGTTCGATGGGCCGGCCGAGCCCCGGCTACAAGGTGGAGCTCCTGGACCCGGTGACGGGCGAACCGGGCGCGACCGAGGGCGAGATCGCCCTCGACCTCTCGGCCCGCCCGGTCGGCCTGATGACCGGCTACCACGGCGACCCGGAGCGTACGGCCGAGTCGATGGCGGGCGGCTACTACCGCACCGGCGACATCGGCTCGCGCGACGAGGACGGCTACATCACGTATGTCGGCCGTGCGGACGACGTCTTCAAGGCATCCGACTACAAGATCTCCCCCTTCGAGCTGGAGAGCGCGCTCCTGGAGCACGAGGCGGTGGCCGAGGCCGCCGTCGTGCCCGCGCCCGACGCGCTGCGGCTGGCCGTGCCCAAGGCGTACGTCGTGCTCGCGGCGGGCTGGGAGCCGGGCCGCGACACCGCGAAGGTGCTGTTCGAGCACTCGCGCGCGGTCCTCGCCCCGTACAAGCGCATCCGCCGGATCGAGTTCGGCGAGCTGCCCAAGACGGTCTCCGGGAAGATCCGCCGCATCGAGCTGCGCGAGGCGACGGCGGCGGGCTCGACGGCCGAGTACGACGAAGGGGACCTGCGGTGACGGACCTTCCGGTGACGGACCTGCCGACGACGGACCTTCCGGTGACCGGTCTTTCGTACACCCACGGCACCAGCGGCACGCCGCTGCTCGGCGAGACCATCGGGGCCAACCTGGACCGGGCGGCCGCCGCCTGGCCGGACCGCGAGGCGCTGGTCGACGTGGAGTCCGGACGGCGCTGGACGTACGCGGAGTTCGCCGCGGCCGTCGACGAGCTGGCCCGCGCGCTGCTCGGCAGCGGGGTCGGCAGGGGCGACCGGGTCGGCATCTGGGCGGTGAACTGCCCGGAGTGGGTGCTCGTGCAGTACGCCACGGCCCGGATCGGCGCGGTCATGGTGAACATCAACCCGGCGTACCGGGCGCACGAGCTCGCGTATGTACTGAAACAGGCCGGGATCTCGCTGCTGGTCGCCTCGACGGCGTACCGGACGAGTGACTACCGGGCGCTGGTGGAGCAGGCGCGTCCGCAGTGCCCGCAGCTGCGGGCGGTGCACTACATCGGGGACCCGTCCTGGGACGCTCTGCTGTCGGCGGCCGAGTACGTGACACCGCCCGAACTGATCGCTCGTGGGGCCGAGTTGTCGTGCGACGACCCGATCAACATCCAGTACACCTCGGGTACCACCGGCTTCCCCAAGGGAGCGACGCTCTCCCACCACAACATCCTCAACAACGGCTATTTCGTGGGGGAGTTGCTCTCCTACACCGAGCAGGACCGGATCTGTGTCCCGGTGCCCTTCTACCACTGCTTCGGCATGGTGATGGGCAACCTCGCGGCCACCTCGCACGGCGCCTGCGTCGTGATCCCGGCGCCGTCCTTCGACCCGGCGGCGACCCTGCGGGCGGTGGAGCGGGAGCGGTGCACCTCGCTGTACGGGGTGCCGACGATGTTCATCGCGGAGCTGAACCTGCCTGACTTCGGCTCGTACGACCTGTCCTCACTGCGTACGGGGATCATGGCCGGGTCGCCGTGCCCGGTCGAGGTGATGAAACGGGTCGTCGCGGAGATGAACATGGCCGAGGTGTCCATCTGCTACGGCATGACGGAGACGTCCCCCGTCTCCACCCAGACGCGCGTCGAGGACGACCTGGAGCGCAGGACCGGCACGGTGGGGCGGGTCATGCCGCACATCGAGGTGAAGGTGGTGGACCCGGCCACCGGCGTCACCCTGCCGCGCGGCGAGGCGGGCGAGCTGTGCACCCGCGGCTACAGCGTGATGCTCGGCTACTGGGACGAGCCGGAGCGGACCGCCGAGGCGATCGACGCGGGGCGCTGGATGCACACGGGTGATCTGGCGGTGCTGCGCGAGGACGGTTACGTCCAGATCGTCGGCCGGATCAAGGACATGATCATCCGGGGTGGTGAGAACGTCTATCCACGCGAGATCGAGGAGTTCCTCTACGCCCACCCGAAGATCGCGGACGTCCAGGTGGTGGGCGTGCCCGACGAGAAGTACGGCGAGGAGATCCTGGCCTGCGTCATCCCTCGCGACCCCGCGGACCCGCCCACGCTGGAGGACATCGCCGCCTTCTGCCGCGACCGCCTGGCGCACTACAAGGTGCCGCGGCGGCTGCGGATCCTGACGGAGTTCCCGATGACGGTGAGCGGGAAGGTGCGGAAGGTGGAGCTGAGGGAGGGGTACGGGGAGCAGCGAGGCTCTTGAGGGGGCTCTTGAGGGGTGCGCCCCGCTCGGCTCCGGGGCCGCTTGCTGTAGTCGCAGCCCCCTCGCCGCCGGGGTGCGCCCCCGCTCTGGCTCAGGGGCCGGTCGCCACCAGCTCGTCCGCCGCGTCGTTGACGGGCTGGGGCGTGCCCGTCAGGTCCATCACGAACAGCGGGATGCACAGGTCGTCGCCCCGGGCCCGGGCGTCCTTGGTGTAGCCGGCGAGGGAGAAGTAGACGCCGGTGACCGAGCTGCTGAGCGCGTTCAGCCACAGGCACTCCACCGCGCGCAGTGACGCCGGGCGCGTCGTCGGGTCGACCTGGGCGACCAGGCCGGGCCCGCGCAGATCGATCCCGGAGGCGGGGCGCGCCTCGGACTGCAGGACGTCGCGGAAGCCGAGCCACTTCAGATAGAGCGCCGCGGCGGTCACCGCGTCCCGTGCGGTACGGATGGTCACCGGCCGGAACGCCGGGCGCGGGGGCGCGGCGGTCGGCGGGACCGGGATGTGGACCGGCAGCGGGGCGGGCGCGGAGACCGGCCGGACCGGAATCCGCAGCACCGCGCCGCACGAGCACCCGAGCTCCGGCTGCGGCCACTGGTCCTGCCGCCCGCAGGCGTCACAGCGCACGACGACCCAGTCGTCGGTCCAGGTGCGATGGGTGATCGGCTCGGGCGCGGCCCCGCGTTGCAGGGGCGGCGCGAGCGGGGCGCCGCAGGGGCAGGGGTAGGTGGTCGCGGCATACCGATGCTGCCGCCGGCACACCGGGCACCGCACCCCAAGCGTCTCCCGCCCGAGCCCGGCCCAGGGCCGGTCGGTAGGGCCGCCGGGGTAGCCGGTGCTGCCGGGGCCGGTGGAGAGGCGGAGGGGGTGCCCGTCCGGGCCGGGGCCCCTGGTCCCGCCGGGGCCCTCCGTACCGCCCCCGCGTCCGCCATCCCGCATCCCGCCCCGCCGCTCCGACCCGCCGGAGCCCCCGGCCCCGCCGCCGTACCTTCCGGTTCCGCCGTCGCCCTTGTCGTCGCCCTTGTCGTCCACGTCGTCCACCCCGTGGTCGTCCACGTCGTCCACCCCGTGCTCGCCGCCCTTACGGCCCGTCGTGCGCCCATCGTCCCCCACCCGCGCTCGCCCGGGAGGCGACTTCGGGGATCCCTTGACGCGCCTCCGTACGCCCCCTACATTATTTCCATATAGCAGAACTAAACTTCCGCATTACGGAATCTCGGCTCTCAGGTGGCGCGACAGAGCCCGATCCGCCAGGCCGAAGCAGGAGCACTCCATGCCTCGTATGACCGCTGCCCGAGCGGCAGTTGAGATCCTCAAGCGCGAAGGCGTCACCAACGCGTTCGGCGTGCCGGGCGCGGCGATCAACCCCTTCTACGCGGCCCTCGAGGCCGGCGGCGGCATCCAGCACACGCTGGCCCGCCACGTCGAGGGCGCGTCCCACATGGCCGAGGGGTACACCCGGGCCAACGCCGGGAACATCGGCGTGTGCATCGGCACGTCCGGCCCCGCCGGCACCGACATGATCACCGGCCTGTACTCGGCGATCGCCGACTCCATCCCGATCCTCTGCATCACGGGCCAGGCGCCGGTCGCCAAGCTCCACAAGGAGGACTTCCAGGCGGTCGACATCGCGAGCATCGCGAAGCCGGTCACCAAGGCCGCGACCACCGTCCTGGAGGCCGCGCAGGTCCCCGGCGTGTTCCAGCAGGCGTTCCACCTGATGCGCTCCGGCCGCCCCGGCCCGGTCCTCATCGACCTGCCGATCGACGTCCAGCTCACCGAGATCGACTTCGACCCGGACACGTACGAGCCGCTGCCGGTCTACAAGCCGGCCGCGACCCGCGCCCAGGTCGAGAAGGCGATCGGCTTCCTGCTGGAGTCCGAGCGCCCGCTGATCGTCGCGGGCGGCGGCGTCATCAACGCCGACGCGTCCGAACTGCTCGTGGAGTTCGCCGAGTTGACGGGTACGCCCGTCGTGCCGACCCTGATGGGCTGGGGCATCCTCGCCGACGACCACGAGCTGAACGCCGGCATGGTCGGCCTGCAGACCTCGCACCGCTACGGCAACGCGAACTTCCTGGAGTCCGACTTCGTCCTCGGCATCGGCAACCGCTGGGCCAACCGCCACACCGGCGAGCTGGACGTCTACACCAAGGGCCGCAAGTTCGTCCACGTCGACGTCGAGCCGACCCAGATCGGCAAGATCTTCGCGCCGGACTACGGCATCGCCTCCGACGCCAAGGCCGCGCTGACCCTCTTCGTCGAGGTGGCGAAGGAGCTGAAGGCCGCGGGCAGGCTGCCCGACCGCAGCGCGTGGGCGGCCTCCACCCAGGAGCGCAAGGCGCAGCTCCAGCGCCGTACGCACTTCGACGACGTCCCGCTGAAGCCGCAGCGCGTCTACGAGGAGATGAACCGCGCGTTCGGCCCGGAGACGCGGTACGTCACCACCATCGGCCTCTCCCAGATCGCCGGCGCGCAGATGCTGCACGTCTACAAGCCGCGCCACTGGATCAACTGCGGCCAGGCGGGCCCACTCGGCTGGACCATCCCGGCCGCGCTCGGCGTCGCGACGGCGTCCCCCGAGACCCCGGTCGTCGCGCTCTCCGGCGACTACGACTTCCAGTTCATGCTGGAGGAGCTGGCGGTCGGTGCACAGCACAACATTCCGTACGTCCACGTCCTCGTGAACAACTCCTACCTGGGCCTGATCCGCCAGGCCCAGCGCGGCCTGGACATCAACTTCCAGGTCAACCTGGAGTTCGAGAACATCAACTCCCCGGAGCTGGGCGTCTACGGCGTGGACCACGTCAAGGTCGTCGAGGGCCTGGGCTGCAAGGCGATCCGGGTGACCGAGCCGGACCAGCTGCTGCCGGCCTTCGAGGAGGCCAAGAAGCTGGCCGCCGAGTACCGCGTCCCGGTCGTCGTCGAGGCGATCCTGGAGCGGATCACCAACATCTCGATGGGCGTCAAGATCGACGCGATCAACGAGTTCGAGGAGCTGGCGACCGAGCCCGGCCACGCGCCGACGGCGATCCGCCCGCTGCAGACCTCGTAGGGCCCTGTGAGGGCCCTGAGGGCCCGTACGGACCGACGGCTCCGGAGCCACCCGTGGGGGGCCCCGGAGCCGTCGCCGTTCACTCGTTCGAGTTCACCGGAGGATGTTTCGCCGGTGTTCCGACGGCGTACTGATGGCGTTCCGAGGGCCCCGCGGGCCAATCGTGTCGAATCCGAGACGAGGTGGAGGCGGTGGAACGCGCCGCGACGGCGCATACTGGGTAGACCATGACGCAGCCGTCCGCGCCGAGGCGCCACCTGCCCACCAGTCCCTTCAAAGCTCCGGTCGACCCGCAGGCCAAGACCTTCGCCCTGGGCGATCGGGTCTCCCACGACCAGTTCGGCCTGGGCAGGATCGTCGGCGTAGAGGATGGAGTCGCCATGCTCGTCGACTTCGGTTCCCGCCGCGCCCGCATCCTGAGCCCCTACACCCGCATGCACCGTCTCTGACCGCAGAGCCGCGCGCAACACCGCAAGGCCCCGCCCGCGAGCCGTGGACGGGGCCTTAAACACGTCCGGCGCCCCGTCTGCGGCAGAGGCCGACACCCACGGAGTTCCCACGCCCGCCCCGAAACAGATCAAGGCCGCCTGAAAGCACAGGCAGGGCCTTGATCATCGAGCGCTCGATTCGGGACCGTATCCAGTTTTTTGAACCGGACTTGACCTGCGGTGATGCGGAAAACCCATCCAAATCTGTGCAGTTCGGTGACGCTCAATGTCGCTTCGAGCTGCCGATTGCGGTCCGGTTTGGCCACGGCCAAACGGTCCAGCGGGACAGTCCGGGACCTGCACCGGGTGAGTAGTAAAACCCCGAATCGCGATCAGTCTTGAACATGGCGGTGCCCCCGCCCGAAGGCAGGGGCGCCGCCGGCCACTCCCGCCCGCCTGGGGGGCAGAGGCGGGAGGGCCGTTCTGGGGCGGGGTTACCCGGCAGTCATGTGAACATGGATTCGATTGAAGGTACAAGTACTTACCTTGTAACGAGTCGATGTAGGGTCTGCCCTACATACATTCGATCATGCAGCCGCGAGCGTGGGCAGGTGCCGCGCTCCACCCCACCGCCCGCCTGGGTACTCACCCGCCGCCGGGCCATCGGCGAGCGCATCCGTACGGCACGGCTCCAACGGGACCTCACGCAGGAGCAGGTGGCCATGCGCACCGGCATCGACCGGGCGACGTACAACCGCATCGAGCAGGGCCACGCGAGCCCACTCCTCGACTCCCTGATCCTCATCGCCGACGCGATCGGCGTCCCGCTCCACGAGATCGTCACCCTGTAGCGACCGACAGCGACCTACAGACGGACTAGCACCGCCCCGGGGCGTCGGTGGTCAGGTACCGGGCGCGAGCCCCCAGTGGCCCCGGCCTGTCCGCGACGGGGGACGCAGACAGACCGGGGCTCGGGCCCTGCCCGCACCCGCAGAACGGGGTACTGAGCGCGGGCAGGGGGCTAGCGGGTGCGCTGCCATACGGGCTCAAGGGCCCGTAGTGCGTCGCGCCGTTCCTTGACCCGGGCGAAGAACAGGTCCGGGTCGGAGTCGAACGCGGCGACCAGCTCGAGGTGCAGCCGGTGCGCGTCCTCGGAGATCTCGTATCCGCAGGCGCCGCACCGGTACCAGTCGGAGCCGATCGGGGCGAGCGGAGCAGTGCACTGCGGACACATCACGAATCCTTTATCCGGGCTGGCTGGTGTTGCACGGGTAGCAGATCCACCAGCCGTCTTGCGTCCTGGTCATCGTCTGGCCGCAGCTGGAACACTGCATGATGCCTCCCTCTGTGATGGATGGGTGGTGACCCGTCCCGGCCGGGTTTCCTGGCGAGGTGCTCCGGTCGGGACGGGGGCTCAATGGGCGGCCGTAGCCGCGTAGTCGTAGCGCGGGAAGCCCCAGCTGTCCGCCGGGTGCTGGTCGAGCGGCAGGAGCCGCTGTGACGCCTTGCACGGCGGGCAGGCGTACATGGTCCAGCCGGGGCCGGAGTTCGCGTGGGCGATGCCGATGGCATTGACCTGTGCCATCTCCTGATCTGCCCGCCTGGGTACTCACCCGCCGCCGGGCCATGGGAGACCGCATCCGCGCCGCCCGACTCTGGGCAGACCTCTCCCAAGAGCAGCTCGCCGAGCTTGTTGGGACGTAGCCCCGGCCGCGCCAGCGACTGGCAGCGACCGAGACCAGCACCCACCCCCAGGTGCCCAGCCCAGGGACGGGCGGTCACCGGGGCAGAGACGGCGGTGGCTCTACGTACAGCGGATTGCCCGGGGCCGGGCTGACTCGGACGAACGAGGTCACCAGCGCCCGGAACCCGCCGTGGTCGTGATGCCGGGCAGTGTGCTTGATCGCCCAGTCCTCCGGCCCCTCCGGCGAATCAGCGGGCTCGGACGTGTCGAGGCAGGTCGTGCACTCCATCACGAAGATCGGCCCAGAGGCTCCTGGGGTGGTGTCCGTGCCGAGGATCCACTCTGCGAACCGGATCACCGACCGGACGCTCACAGCATCCGCTCCGGCGCCGGCGACTGCCGCAGCCTGCGTTGCCCGAGCGCCACCAGGTCGGCCACGGCCCGCGCCGCGCACACGCAGCCCACCGCGCTCGGCGGCAGTGCCCAGTACGGACCCGGCCGGGCGGTCAGGTCGACGCGCGGCACGCCCAGCCAGGTTCCCGGCCGCAGGCACTCGACGCGCGGCACCCGCCAGACAGCGTGCGTGCCCGGCGGGACGAGCGCGTAGTACCAGACACCGACGCCGTAGGCGTCATGGATGACCGCCCCGTCCTCCAGGACCTCGGCGAGGAACGAACCAACGACGTCCGGGTCCTCGCCGCCCGCCGCCGCGTGAACGACAGGAGCGGGCAGACGGATCACGTCGAACTTCTCGCCCACCGGCATGAGCGCGATACCCACGTCGAACTCCCGCCGGGCCTGCGCGGGCACGTCGTGGGCCGTGGCGAGCCAGTTGGTGATCGCTCTGCTGGACTGGTTCTTCACGGCGAGACCACCTCGGCGCCCTTGTGCAGGTAGTCGACGAAGGCCGGGCGCTCCAGGCCGTCGAGCCTCGCACGGCCGAGCTTCGTCGACGCGGCCACATCGGCCTCGCTGCGGGCGACGATGCCATCGATTGCGCCGTCCTCCAGCAGGCGGGCCACGCGGGCCAGGGCGTAGCGGTCCGTGGTTCGGTCCAGGGGGCCCGTGTCGTAGACGGCGGCCGTCACGGTCCAGTCGCGCGCCGAGGCGTAGGTGCGCAGCTCGTCCATGACCGGCTTGGGGTCCCGGCCATCTGAGATGCAGGCGTACAGGGCGACACGGCAACCGCCCGTGGCCCCGACGGTGGGGGCGAGCGGGGCCCAGGCCGCGCCGTCCCGAACCTCGCTGGCCCCGGTCGCCTCGGCGCAGCCACGGTGCGCATAGCTGGTCTGGGAGCCGCCGGAGTCGGCGACCATCATGCGGGTAGCGACGTCGGCGCCCGGCTCCTTGTAGACCTCGCAGCGCCGGTGCTGCGCCGGGTCGGTGGGCGGGTACGGAGACGGGTCCGTCGGCGCGAGCGTGGACGCGTCGGCGAGGGACTGCCGCCGGGCGGCTTCCTCGGCGGTGTGGCGATTGACCATGGTCGGCTCCATGTCATCGGGGCTGATGCCGACAGGGTCCACCCACGCCAAGGCCCCGACTATCACGGCATGTTGATAGCCGGGGCCAAGGATTCGCGCAGAGTTATGCGCCCAGCCAGGAGCCGTACGACAAGAAGGAGTCTGGGAGTTGGCGCTTCGCAGCCTCCAGCCCGGAGTACGTCTCCCGAACCGTGGGGTGATACCTCGCCTGTTGCGGCGCGATCTTCCGCGCCCTCACCAAATTCCGGAACGACTCGGCGAGGTCGCCCGTCCACATCTGCGCCCGCGCGACCTCGGCGAAGTGATGGCTCCGCCGCGACGCCGGCCAATCCGCAGGGATGGTCAGGCCCCGCGCGGCCTGCGCAGCATCCCCATACTCGTCCAGCTCAGCCAGCACCGAGACCCGGTGGACACCGACGTTCGTCGGCCCGAACGAAAGCCAGTGCACATCGACAGCCTCGCCCGTGGACTCGGCGAGCCGAGCCGCCTCGTCCAGGTGCCCAGTCGCCCGGCTCCCGTCCTTCGAGCGCCCAGCCATGACCGCCGCGCCAAGATGCAGCTGCCCCGTCAACACATTGCGCTCCCGGCCAGCGTCCGCCTGCTCCAGCGTGCGCAGGCCGAGGTCGACGAGCCGCTCCCCGGTGCGGTACTGCCCCGCCCGCATATAGGTCAGGGCCCGCATATACCGGTACATGCCGCCGACGACCGCGTCTGAGCCGCGCTGCGCTGCCCAGTCCATGCGCGTGAGAGCGATCGTCGCCAGGTCGTAGTAGCCGAGCTTCGAGGCGACGTCGTACGCCGTGCGGTAGGTGCTGGCGAGCAGCAGCCAGGAGTCCCGGCTCGGCGCGGCGTGGGCGGCCGTGGTCGCCTCCTGGATGAGCCCGGGAACCTGGCTCGCGACCTGCTTGATCTCGCCCGCCCGGACAGCGACGAGGAGCGCCTCGGCGTCGTCGGCCAAGAGCCGATGTGCGCGGGGCCTGATGTCCGGGTCGGCCCCGAGGTCGTAGACGTCCAGGGCCTCGCGGATCGGCCGAATCAGTATGTCCAGCTCGTCAGCGCGAAGTTCGGTGATGTACGGCTGCCCGGTGACGGTGGCGACCTCGACACCGAGGGCGCGGGCAACAGCGGCCGCAACGTACGGAGAGGCGGGGATGACGCCCTGTTCGGTCTTGGTCAGCGTGCTGTAGGAGACGAGAGAGAGGTCCGCGAGGGCCCTCTGGGTGAGATGCCGTTCGAGGCGCAGGCGCTTGATGCGCGCGCCGGTGTGGTCATGGGGCAGACCGTGCATACTGAACTCCGTTCTGACTCGACACCAGAACGGTACTCGCGGTCGGCTCCGTGAGTCACCGCCGAACGCCCCCTCCGCCCGCAGGCAGAGGGGGCGTCGTGCATCTCACCGCACCCTGGGCATGACGAAAGCGCCCCCTCCCGCCCGAAGGCGAGAGGGGGCGTTCACGATCATGGGTACTGCCTGCGGTACGGATCCAGCCCCAGCGACAACAGGCCCTTCCGTGCTGGGGCTGGCGTCGACGGCGGGGCCGCGTCCCGGCGGCACACCAGCGCATCCGGATCACTCGGCGGGGGCTGGAGCGAGTAGCCGTCCGGGCAGGTCTGGCCGTCGCGGCCGGGAGCGCCGTCGGCACCGTCGCGGCCGTCCTTGCCATCCACGCCCGGTGGTCCGGCAGGACCAGCCGGACCAGTGGGCCCGGCCGGGCCGGGAGCACCATCCGTACCCTGCTGCCCCGTCGCCGAGGTACCCGCCGCACCGGTGGCGCCGATCTTCCCCGGTGGGCCCGTCGCGCCCACTGGCCCCGTCGGCCCGACAGGCCCCGGCTCACCCTGCGCACCCGTCGGCCCCGGCGGACCAGCCTGCCCCTCACCCGCCGGACCCCGACTCCCCGGCGGCCCCGCGATGGGCGTCCCACCCATGTGCTGCACCTGCTGAGCCAGCGCATCCCGCGCGCTATTCGACGTCGCGAGATCCGCACGCAGCTGCACGATCGCCAGCAGGATTCCGGCGAGCACCATCCCCAGGAACAAAGCCCCGGCGACCGTCCAGACGTCGCCGCGCTGTCGCCGCCGGTCTTCAGTACGGATCGCAGACCGCATCACGACGACCCCGCTCCCAGAGTCAGCAACAGGATGACCGGCAACAGGATCCCGATTACGGGCACGATCACGGCACCGATGAGCCAGCGGCGCGTCGCGACGATCCTCTCGGCGTCCTTCTCGCGGAGCGCCTCCAGGGTCGTCACGCGCGTGGCGAGGGCCTCGTGCCGGAGGTCGTAGACCCGCTGGTCGACCTTGTCGTCCATGCGGCGGCCGAGCTGCTGGATGTCTTCGCGGACATCGGCGAGCCGGTCCTCAAAGCGCCTGGCGATCTCCCCGAGGGTCGGCTCGTCGGTCACGTGCTACTCCGATCCGATCAGACGCCCTTGGCGAGGGACGCGCTGTTGGTCACCGACCGGAGCCGGGCGAACAGCCCCTTCGCCAGCGCCAGTACGGCGCCGACACCGCCGGACAGCGCGGCGTACCACATGCTCCCGTCGAGCGGCTGGGACACGGCGAACCCGGCGATGAAGGCCTGGAGGAAGGTCGTGAGTACTCGCTCGGTCAGGTCACGCGCGTACGTCTTCCCCGTCTTGATCACCGTGTCGGCAGTCGGGAGAGAAGGCATGGACATGGGCAGATCCGTTCTGTGAGAGCCCGGCAGGACTACCGGTCAGGTGGTGGGGGTCGCGTCGTGCACGGTGACATCGACATCGACGACCGCGTCCGCGATGGCCTTCTGCACGGCGGCCACGAGCGTCGCGGTGTCGACTCCCGAGTGGAGATCGCCGACCGCCCGGGTCAGCGCGGTGAGCGCAGCACCTTGTGCAAGGGACTGCCGATACAGGGCGTTGAGCAGGGCCCACGCGTCGAACGTCCCGTCGCCCTTGTAGGCCCACGTCCCGAACTGGACGAGGGACCGGATCTCCGCGAGCTGCTTGGCCTGGTCAGGCGTCATGTCGTCCTCCTCGGACGTGGTGGTGAACTGGGGCCAGGAGCCGGGGTCCTGGTGGTCGTTTTCGGGGACGTGCGCGTGCGCGTACCAGCCGCCGTGCGTCTCCCACGTGGCCTCGTCGCGGTGCGAGGTGAAGTCGACCGGGCGGCCCATCGGCCACACGTCCGGCACGCCCCACGAGCGCACCCACGCGTGCAGCTGCTCCCAGCCCTTGCACGGGGTGTCCACCAGCCGCGGGTAGACCCGCCCGTCGACCCGGCAGTACGGGAAGAAGAGGCATTCGATCTGAATCACGACGCTGCCCGCGCGGTTCGTGCGCGTCCCGCCCGCCGAGTCCACGACGCTCTTCGACCGGGAGGTGGCCGGGTAGAACTGGGTGACCTCCCCTGTGAACGGGTTCCACAGGATGTGCGGGGCGGCGCTCGAACCGGACCCGCCGAAGTAGGAGCGCAGGCTGGAGAACGGCACCAGGTCGGCCGGCGCACTGGCGGACGCGTTGCGGTCCCACGTGATGTGCGCGATCGCCTTCGCCGGGCCCCCATCCGTCGGCGCCGTATCGGGCAGAGCAAGCCGGGACGCCCCCGGCATCCACAGGTCAGGCATGGTCGCCTCCAGGGCATGAAGAAACCCCGGGCCGACGGCGCGGGGCGAGGGCGGACGGAGCTATTCGACGGGGGGCGGGATCGTCGTGTCCGGCGTGATGGTCTCGCTGATCTTCCGCATGGACACGGACACGATCGTTGGCACCGCGAGGACAGCGTCCATGACGCCCTGGATGATCGCCGCCTCGGCTGTCGAGTCCATCGGCCAGCCGCCCGCGTTCTCGACGGCGATCCGGAACTCAACGGGATAGCTACCGCCGGCGTCGGCCCCGGTGATGACGTAGATCGGCGGGAGGAACTTCACTTCAAGCAAGGGTGCTCCTAGGCGATCTCGTAGGTCAGGCCCGCGTGTAGATAGTTGGTCGTGCTCGCGGCCCACGTGGTCGGCACGCCCGACGCCCACTCCGTGTTCGGCGTCTCCTTGTGCGGGTAGATCCGCGCGAGATTGGTCCCTTTCATCACGCCCACGGTGCCGCTGTACCAGGCTGCGGCGTGGCCGCGAGCTGCACCCGTGTACGTGAAGTTCGCGTCTGACCCGGGCGGACTCGCGGCAGTGAACGGGACCGTCCATGTCCACACGCCAGTGCCGAACGTGGTGGTGGTGCCCATGGTCTGGCCGAATTCGACTGTGCACGTCTTGCCGATGAGCCGGTACCGGCCCGACAGAGTTCCGTTGCCGATGTTCGGCGCGGTACCCGCGCCCCAGGCAGGTGCGTAGCTGGTCCATGCTGCGATGAGGTCGTTGAACGGCTCGCGGATCTCCTGGTTCAGGAGCGCGGCTGTGACGACCTCACCAACGACCCAGGTCCGGGGGGTGGCCACCATCAGACAGTCGCTCCCTTGGGATCATCCTCGTGCCGCCAGTTCCGCAGGTGCGGGAGCTCGTCCTCGACGGCCGCCTCGACAGCCGCCGGATCGTCGGGGAAGATCAGCCGCACCCAGCCGTAGCCGCACTCGGTGCACGCCATCCGGTGGTCGTCCGGGCTCACCACCTGAGCTGACCCACAAGGGCAGTCGGCAACCCAGCGGTTGTGATTGACCCGCGCGAACAGCCGCTGCCCGATCATGAATCCATCCGGCATGACCAGGCGCCGTTGTGTCCGCTGCTCGACCCATCGGAACACCAGCTCAGCCGGGGCGACCAGAATCCAGGCGTCCGGGGGCATGCTCGGCGGGGGCAGGTAGAACGTCTCTGCCCGCTGGACAGGGATCACGGGCGCCTCCTCAGTACGCGAGCCGGGTAGTGGAGTCGAGGACGGAGTAGGCCGAGTCATCCAGCACCCACACCGAGTCGACGTCCGACCGCGAGGTACGGAAGTTGATCAGATGCTCGTTGTGGCTGATCTGCTCGGTGTAGCCCTCGACAGTGACGGATGCAGTCGACGACGGAGCTTCGGCTGGCAGGCCGGTCACGGTGAACGCCGTGTCGATGTCCGCGTTCAGCAGCGCCTGGTAGGTGGCCGTGCTCAGGCTGGACGCGATGACGGGGAGCTGCCGCATCTCGGCGGGCGGGTCCGCGTACCGGAGGATCGTCCAGTACGACGCATCGAGCACCTCGGCGTCCGTCGTCTTCAGGACGTCCAGGCTCTGCTGGTACGGCCCGTAAGCGCTGATCGAGGCCGCGTTCTTGACCCGCTGGGTGGCACCGCCCGGCCGCGAGCCGATGATCAGGTTCACGAGCTTCTGATCGTCGTCGGCGAACTCCACGTCCTCCGTCTCCAGATCGGCGTAGGCGAGCGACAGGGACGGGACCGGGTTGTAGCGCACCGACCGGCCATGGAAAACCAGTGCGGCCGAGGCCCGGTCGCAGAACAGCCTGCCGCCCTCCGTGCGCTCCACGTCCCGCATGTGCGACATGGGCGACTGACCCAGCTCGCCCTGGGAGGCGACAGCGGAGAACAACCCGAGCCGGATCACCGAGGAAACCCCCGCGTAGGTGGCCAGGCGTGCGATCCGCTCCCACGACAACTCGCCCGCGTGGCCCGTCGTGCCCGTGACGTAGTGGTCGACGATGTCCGCGATGTGCGGCAGACCGCCACTCGCCACATAGGCCGCGACGTGGGAGATCGTGCCGTCCCACAGGGAGCCGCCCGCGTACGTCGCCCCCACCGTCAGCAGCCTCAGATCAGACAGAGGCGACGTGGTGACGCCGTACGAGGAGCCGTCGACCCACACCATCTGCCCCGCCTCGTCGTACACCAGATGGTGCACGTTGCCGTCGGCGAGGTTCGGCGTGTTCGCGGTGCTCGTCGAGGTCAGCCCCGCGAACACCTGGTCAACGCGGACCTTCCCGGTGCCGGACTCCAGGGAGATTGTGGTGGCCGACAGGAACGCGGCCGGGTCGCTGGTGGCCCACGACATCAGCGCGCGGCCCTGGACGCTCGTGGAGAACCAGCACTCGAAGATGAGGTCGCCGGCATGCTCCACGGTCGTGAGGCGATGCACGATATCTGTCGACAGGTACTTCCCCGCCGAGGACGAGGCCGGGGTGAACAGCGGCGTGCCGAGCCCGTCGGACGGTGGGCCGATGCCCTCGGCGAAGGCGATCGTCCCGCCGCTGCCGGCCTGCGTCACGGCGAGGGACGGGTATGCGTGACCGGACTGGTCGCCCGCCGATACCGACGACGAGGGCTCGGACAGCGGATAGTAGACCTCCGCTCCCTCCGACAGCACCTCTTCCACCAGCATCGGCCCCAGAGAAGGCCGTCGGCTGAGGAGCTTGAACTGATCGCTGGCCGTGAAGTTCACGGTGGAGAGCAAGCCCTGCCAGCTGGTCGGCCAGGACGTCGCCATGCCGAAGTAGCGAGCGTGCACCGTGGCCGGGGTGGACGACCACGAGGTGGCCGCCGCCCCCTCCTCGACCTGCCCCTCGTCCAGCCACACATAGTCGCCGACCGCTGGAGACGTCGTCGTGGTGGTGATGCGCAGCAGCTGCGAACCGCCGGTCGCGGTCCACGTCACCGTAATGCGCTGCCAGCCACCCGTAAGCGTCGAGGCTGAGCCGACGGTCGTCCCGTCGATGTCGAGCCGGACGGCCGGCGCGCCGACGGGCACCCACACGTGCACGGATGCCGTGTACTGCCGGCCGATGGTCAGCCCGTAGAGGCGGCACTGCTGGATGCCACCGGTGCCGCTGTTCCGCCAGCCGATGCGGTAGGCGTAGGTCCCGCTCTTAACGTGGGTGGTGTCCCGGTCGGCGGTGTTGACCGACGCAGACGACGAGTTGGCCCAGCCGTTGGCCAGCGACTCGAACCCGGGATCCGTCAGGTAGTTGATCCCGCCGAGCACGGTGACCCACACGGCGACCGGGCAGTTCCGCTTGACGTAGGGGTAGTACGGCGAGGATGCCCGGCCCGGGGTGAACCGGCCGTCGCTGTTGTCGAGCCGCATGGTCAGCGTGCCGGTCTGCGTGTCCGACAGCTCGTCCTCGGCGCCGCGGGTGATGTTCACGGGGCTGGACGCCGAGTACCTGACATACGGGGTGATGTCCGTCCACTGGATGTCGGTGGCGGTCGGCGCGTAGCCGAACCCGGCCAGTACGGTGAGCCGCGTCATCACACCCCCAAGCTGATGTTGACCCCGCCTACGCGCTTCAGCCCTACCAACAGCTTCTGGATCTGCTTGGCCGTCGCGATCGGGTCGAGCGCACCGGACACGTTGATCACTACCGGTGCATCACTGCGGGCCGCGATGACGGCGCGCTGGCCGATGACGGGCCGCCCGGCGGAGGCCGGGACACTGGCCTTCCCGAGCTGGCCGTTGTTGACGGCCGTCATGAAGTCCAGCCCGTACTCCGCGACGGCCTTGGCGTTCATGACGAACTCTCGGTTGCTCAGGCGGGCGATGATGCTGTCCGAGGTGCTCGTGCCTGGACCGCGGACGGGCCCGCCTCCGGGGAATCCGACCAGGCCGCCGCGGGCGTAACCGCCGCCCTCGTGGGCGACGTTCCCGACGTTGCTGGTGTGGGTGACGATGAACGTACTGACGGTCTTGCCGTCGAGCGCATCGAGCTTCCGCCGGGCCTCGGCGACCGCCGACTCCAGCTGAGAGATCTGCGCACGGATCGCGGACGTCCGTGAATCCGGCACGCTGGCGAGCTTGCTCCTGGCCGCGCTCAGCTTCTCCTGAAGGTCTTCCAGGTTTCCGCGCAACCTGGCTGTCTTGTCGGGGGTCTTCAGGATCTGGTCGGCGAGGGCGGCGGCCTGGTCCTTGTTCAGGCCCATTTGCCGTGCGTACTCGATCAGCTTGTCCCGGCCGCGGCTGTAGATCCCGTTGACGTACTCCCACGACTTGCCGCCCTGACGGGCGCTGGCCGCCGCCTCATCGGTCTTCTGCGCCAGGTCGTTCAGGGCGGTCGCGGCGACCCGCCCTTTCTCCGTCGTCAGGTTCAGTTCCCCGCCCGACATCGACAGCGCGCCGGCGTTCTTCTTCGCCGCTTCGGCCGTCTTGGAGATCGCGTCCTCGAATGCGATCTCGGAGCTGATCCCCTGCCGGTTCACGTCGTTCAGCGCGATGATCGACTGCCGCAGCCCGTCAGTGCTCTGCTTCTGGGCATCCAGTTGCGCCTGGACCTGCTGCGCCTGCGCACCGAACAGGCCCATGCTGCGGGCCGTGAGCTCCTGCTCAAGGGCGGCATCGGCGAGCGCCGACTTGTACTTGTCGAGGTGGCCGTTGATCTCCTTGGACGTGAAGCCCTGCTTCTTCAGGGATGCAGTGACCAGCTCCAGGGCCGCACTGGCTCGTTCCGGGTGGCCGCCCTTGACCAGTGAGGTCAGAGCGTCGTCCAGTGCGGAGAACGCCTGCTTCGCTTCCTTCACCGGCGTCGAGTCCATGTGGATCAGCCGGGTCAGGAACTGCTGAGTCTTGTCCATGTTGCTCGGACGGGACAGGGTTCGCAGCGCCTCGCCCAGACCCTTCAGGTCCGAGCCGAACGCGCGCGCCGCCTCGCCAGTGACCTTGCCGCTCGTGCCGAGCTTGGTGAGCGAGGTGGTCAGCCGGTCCACATCCGGCGGCGCCTGCTTGCCAATCGAAGACAGCTTGATCATGGCCAGGACCAGCAGGCCGATTCCGGACGCTGCCACCGCCAGACGGGCGCTGAGCGACAGCGCCATGAAGGACACGCGGAGCGTGTTCACCATGCCGGAGGCGCCGATGGCTGCCGTCCCCATCGCGGTGATTGCGGTGCGGACTGCGATGAACGCGCCGGCCGCCAGCTGAATCCCGCTCGTGGCCAGACGCACGGCACGGATCGCCACGGCGGCCTGCATCAGGGTGGTGATGAATCCGGTAGGCAGCGATGCCACAACCCGCGCGAACGCGCCGGCGAGCTGGAGCACGCTCAGCCCCATACCGGCCGAGGCTTGCAGGACGTTGACTAGCGCGGCGCCGATGCTGCGCAGCGTCTCGGCGAGGACCGGCCCGGACTGGCGGGCGTAGTCCATGAACTCGGCGTAGCCCTTACCGACCTGCCCCGTGTTCAGCACCCGCGCGAAATGGATCAAGCCGTTGTTGGCGTTACGCAACGCGCCCACGGCGAACGCGTCGAACTTGGCGAACGCGCCATCCAGACCCGGGGTCGACAGGCTGCCGCCGATGATGGCCATGAAGCGGGACAGCTCGCCGCTGGCGCCCTTCACCAGTGGGGTCAGCCGTGGCAGGAGCGCTCCTGCCACGGCCAGGCCCTGCGTGAAGACGGGCATGGTGTCGCTGGCGAGAGCGTCGGACCAGTCCGTGTATTCGTCCTTGAGCTGGCTGAGCGCAACCGCCGCCTGCTGCGACGCCGGCGGCAACTTCGACAGCTGCCGCAGATACTCGTTCTCGGCCTTGACCGCGCCGGCCGAGGCGGCGCCTGTCTTCTCGACCGCGTCCTCGAACTTCTTCTGCGCCTTGGACGCCTCGCCGAGCGCAGTGATTTGCGGGATGACCGCAACACCGAACGCCGCCACAGCCGCGCCCGCCGCGCCCGCCTGTACCGCCAGGGGGGCCAGTGCAGCCGCCGCGGGGATCGCGGCCGAGAACAGCGCCAGCCGGTCAGCGAACTTGCCCGCGGACCTTCCGGCATCGTCGAGCACTTTCGACAGCCGGTCGCGTCCCTCCAGGGTGAACGTCAGCGTCGTGTTGGCCACTACTGCTCACCTCCAGCCGTACGGGCGACGTCAGCCTGGTACTGCTGAATCCAGGCGATGGCAGAGGCAAGCTCCTCGCGCGAGAGCTGGCTGATCTCCCACGGGCGGATGTGGAGCAGGTGGGCGAGCAGCCAGCGCCACGTCAGGATGTCGGCGCGGATTCCGGTGACGTCCCTGCGTCGGCCTCGGCCGCGGCTTTTGGGCCCGGCTCCGGCGTCGACAGAGCCGCATCGACGTCGGCGGACTCGTGCGCCAGATTCCGCAGGTGCACGATCATCGAGGCGAACTCCTCGCTGTCCGGGGAGTGGTCCTTGCGCAGGGTCTCCACAAAGTCGTCGACCTCCGCCTGATCGAGGCGGGCGGTCAGCCGGCGCCGCCACCCCGGCAGGTCGAACGCACTGAACCGCAGGGTGGGCTCAGCGCGCTTGCGGAACACCCACAGCACGGCGCGCATGGCCGTGGGCGACTGGCTGCGCAGCGACAATTCGACCTGGTTCCAGTCCTCGCCGGTGGCCGACTCGATCGCCGCCGACTCGATCGCGGACAGGTCGTCCGCCGACACCTCCTCGACGGTGCCGTCTGCGTGCTTGTACGTGACGATCACGGATTCTCCTATTCGAGCCTGCGCCGCACGTCGTCCAGGACGCGGGCGACTTCGGCTTCCATGCGGGGCTGGCTGCGGCGGACCGTGGTGTCCCACCAGGGCGGGGTAGCCCACTGGGTGGCCCACCTGCGTCGGTTGCCGAAGACGGGGTGCCTGATCCGGCCCTCGTTGATGACGATCGGCATGCGCCGCAGGTCGGCGGGCAGCCGGGACCTGTCCACCCAGACCTTCGCGCCCGGGTTGGCGGTGGTGCGGACGCTGATGCGGATGGCCTGCGCGATCGTGGCGCGCAGCGGCCGGGTGGTCGGTGACCGCCCGGACCGCCCGCCCCCCGAGGACGTGATGTTCACCGACCGGATGGCCGACTGGAGGTCGTCCCGGAGCGGCTCGGCTGCACGCCGGATGCGCCGCTGCATCGACGCCCTGATGTTCTCGTGACCGGCCGCCCTCAGGCGACGCTGAAGTTCCAGCAGGGTGCCGGTGCCGGTGATGCGGATGTCCTGCACCGGATCACCTCACAGCGTGCTGTCCGTCGACATGTACTCGATGACCGGCTGATTCGTGCCGTCGAACAGCCCGGTGAAGCTGAAGGACGGCTTCACGACATCAAAGCCGTCCACGGTCGGCGGAGCATCGTCGAGCTTGATCGCCGGAAGCTTGATCCGGAACGTCTCGGCATAGGTCGACGCGATGATCGGGCCGACGAACTCCCAGACCAGGCTGGTCGCCGCGTCGCTGGTGTGCAGGTCGTCCAGGGTGGTGCCGACATAGTCGGTCTCCAGACTCCCCGAGATCTTGACGAGGTCGTTGGAGATCGGCTCCTTCTTCAGCCCGGACTGTCCGGCGTAGAAGCGGTCGGTCGCTTGAGGCCTCTCGATCTTGACCGAGACCTTGCGGATCCCGTCGAGGGCGGTCTCCCCACCGTAGGTGCCCGCCTTCACCGCCATCTGTCCGAAGTGGAACGGACTCATGGACGGGTACGAGGCGACAGCCAAGGTCTGGGTCTCATCGGAGTCCTTCGCGTCGATGTCGAAGGACGCCATCAGCATCCCGCCGACCTCGCACGAGAACTCTGCGCTGATGATCTTGCAGCCGAGGAAGCTCTTGTCCGTGACCACCCCGGTAGTGAGCGGCACGCCCTTCTGGATGGTCAGGCTCTTGCCCGCGACGTCTGCCAGGGTGTGCGTCTGGAGGTAGGCCGTGGTCACCGCCTGCTGGACGGGCGTGACCGACGTGCCCATGAGTGCTTGGAGCAGGACTCCCATGGCCTTGTTGGTGACCTCCATGTCCAGGCTGCCGGACGCCTGGCGCTGGGTCACCACACGCCGCGACGACAGAGCGAGCAGCCGCCCGGCCGCGATGCCCGCGGACTGCGCGGTGGTCTTCTTGAGCGCCAACGATTCCTTCGTGAACTCGATGAACTTGGTCGGCGCCGCGTAAGTGCCATACGCGCTCTCGGCCGCGATGCCCATCTGGGCACCGAGCCCGGATCCGATCGCCATCAGTCCCCAACTCCCTTCGGTGCCGCCTTGACCGTGGTCTTCTTCGCCGGGGCATGCTGCACCGATTCCGGCTGCCCTTCCGGCTCGGGGCTTGCGTCTGGCCACACCCAGTCGGGGGGCTCAGCAACCGGCTCCCACGTCCCGGCCTGGCAGACGTATCCGCCGAACCGCTCGTCAGGGACGTCGATCACCTCGTCCAGTTCTACGGCCCGGTCCCCGAGTTCCGGCACGGTGACCGGCTCGGGGCCGATGAAGCGCACACGCGCCATCGCTCTCTCCTTCGATAGGGGTGATCAGATACGGGCCCGGCAGGCGACGGTGAAGGCGAGACCGGCCATGGCGCCCTCAGCCTGGAACTGCGCGAGGCTGCCCACGGTGAGCTCCGACCACAGGACAGCGCCGTTCAGCGTGGGTGCTGTCGGCGCCGCGTCGGTGGCGCGTAGGGCGGCCTCGACTTCGCCGACCATCGCGAAGACCCGGGCGCGGCGCAAGGCCATGTCCTTGTCGCCCGCGCGGGACTCGGCGTAACAGGAGATGTCGAACGCCTCGTCACGCGTCCGGGCGCCCGCGCTGGCGAACGACTGGTTCAGGCTGACCGCCGCCTCGGCCGTGGGCTGCCACCCCACGAAAATCAGGTCCCGGTCGGTGACGTTCACCGCTGTCGGGCCGTCCACGATCCGCACCCCAGCCAGGCCGGGTGCCGCCCGCAGGGTTGCCAGCAGGGCATCCACCGCGGCCGGTACGCGCGAGGTCAGCATCACGCCACCGCCGGGGGCAGCTTGTAAGGCTCCAGCAGCTGGAGCACCCGGTTCGGCACCGCGTAGCCCCAACCTGGAACAGGCTCGTTCACGGAGTAGTCGTCACCGCCGCCGACCCCACCCAGTGCCCGGGACGCCCCGTACTGGGTGCGCCACAGGTGCTGGAGCAGGATGCGGGCAGCGACGTTGATCGTGGCCGGGATGTCGGCCCGACCGGCCTGGTAGGTCACCGTCCAGGGGCCGCCGCCGAAGTAGCGCCCGTCCAGCCGGGACAACTCGCCGGTTCCCGGGTCGAGGGCGAGGGCTGCGACGTCCAGTGGCAGCCCGGCACTGAGGATCGGCGTCAGGGACGTGAGGGACAGCACGGGGCGCTGCCCTAGGACCATGGTCGTACTGCCGTTGCCGTGGATCGTCTCGGTCACCGTGCGAGGCTCCACCGGGCCCACCAAGTTCTCGATGACCGCGGTCAGACTTTCGATGTAGGCGAGCAGTTCCACATCGTCGGCTGTCGTTTGGATGTCGAGCTGGGCCTTGGCCTCAGCCAGCGTCAGCAGCGCCATCGCGTCCTCCCTGCCGGGCCCGGGTGGTCCTGCCGCCACCGCGCGGCCGGGCGGGGGCGCGGCGAGCCTTCTCGGGCGCTGCGGCCTCGGGCGTCTCGGGCGGCTCCTCGCGGACCATGACCGCGCGGCGACCGTCCGCCCACACGGCCGCCTCGGGGCCGGGCAGGTCAACGACCTGCCCCGGCTCCCAGACGAACCCGTCACCCGACACGCCGGTCAGCATGCGGATGCGCGCCATCAGTCACCCAGCCCCTGGTGCAGGTCATTGACCTCGCGCTCGGCCCGGGACTCGGCGATCGTTACAGCCTTGTCCTGGGCCGCCTTCAGTGCGGCCACCGCCTCATCGGGTTCCGACGAGCCTGTGCCCTCGTCGACCGGCCCGTCGCTGACCCCGCGCGCCGCGGTGTCCACGGCGCTCGCGGCCTGCTGACCGAGCTGCTCCTTGGCCGCGGCGATGGCGATGTCCTTGTCGCCGATGAACTCGGGGTTGATCTGGTCCATGGACCCGTCCGGCCGGCGCGAGGCCATGACGATCCGGTCGTGGTCTCCGTGCTGTGCGGCCTTGGGTGTCGGCGTGTTCTCCAGCACCCCCGTGTCGGGGGCGTCCTTCTTCGGCGTGATCGCCATGTCGCGCGCTCCTTCTGCCTCGTGGCGGGCGGGGGTTGCCTGATCAGGTGGCGGAGTTCTTGTAGGCCTTGTAGGCGCTGAAGTCCTGCGGGGTGCCGTCCGCCCGCGAGAACGCGAGGAATGCGACCTGGAGGTAGTCGGCGTACCGCTCGGCCAGGCGCAGGGTCTGGATGTCGCGGACGTCGCGGATCAGGTAGCCCGCGACGAAGTCGCCGAACAGGATGCTCTTGGCGTTGGCGGCCATGACCGGCATGTCCTGGTTGACGGTGTAGTTGTAGCCCAGCACCCCGTCAGGGACGCCGACCTGCACCGACGGCTCCCACAGCGGGCGCCCCTGGGTGTCCTTCAGCTTGCGGACGGTGGCCAGGGTGGAGTCGGCCCACATGAACTGGACGCGCCCGGAGTTGCGGTAGGCCGGGTCCACGGAGTGGATGAGGTCGATCAGGTCGTCGTAGGTGACCGAGGTGGTCTGCCCGGTGGCACCCGTCTTGCCGACAGTCGCGTTGGTCTGCACACCCTCCGGCTGGGCTGTGCCGGTGCCGGTGGTGAAGTGCGTGTTCTGGATGCGGCCGATGCGCTCGCCGAGCTTGCGGGCGAGCCAGTTCTCGATGTCGAACGCGTTGTCCTGGAGCAGCTGAAGGCTGACCCTGACCAGCTTCGACGTGTACATGTAGGCGCCGACGTCGTTCGTTCCGATCGTCACATCCTGCTCGGTGACCTGGCTGTTCTCCGCGAGGATCGCGCCGACGTTCGCGGTGTCGTCGTTCGTCGGCCACGGCAGCGTCGCCCCGGTCTCCGTCGTGATGGCCTCGGAGACCTCGCGCATCGCGCCGTAGAACTTCATGGTCTCGACCATCTGGGCGCGGAACGGGGGCGGCACCAGGTACCCGCCAGCGGCGCCGGTGGCCACGCCGGCGGCGCGCAGCTCCTTGCCGTCGAACCAGCCGGTGCGCAGGATGCCGCGCTCCTCGCTGGTGAGGTCCTGGCTTCCGTCGCGCATCCAGGACCGCCAGGCGTTGTTGTACGCCTTCACGCCGTCCTCGCCGCCGTGGCGGGCGCGCGCCTCCTCGGCCTCCTCGGAGTCGCCCCCGGCAGTGATGACCTGGGAGTAGTCCACGGACGCCAGCGCCGCGTGGCGCTGCTCGGTCTCGATCTCTGCGGACAGCTGCTCGACGTCGGCCAGCGCGGCGTCCCACGCCTGCCGGTCCTCTGCGGACAGCGGCTTGTCGTCGCCGCGCGACTGGAACTCCTGGGCCGCAGCCCAGGCGGTAGCCCGCTTGTCGAGCAGGCTCTGAAGGTTGGGCATGGTGCCTCCCAGCACGAAGAGCCCCAGCGCCAACGGCGAGGGGCAGGGGGGTTGTGAGAGCGGCTACCGCGCGAGCAGGTAGCGGGCGGCGAGCGCCTCCATGCGCATCGCCTGACGGCCCCCAGTGGTCTCTCCCGGCTGGGTTGCGTCGTCGCCGCGAGTGGGCGCGGGGCCCGGCTCGCGGCGGAAGTCATTGAGCTCGGGCCGGTACTTCGCCCGGCGGTCGAATGCGTCGTCACTGCCGCGAGCAGCCAGCGCCACGCCGACCGAGCGCAGGCCGGCGTCCGTGTCCTCGTAGGCGGGAAAGGTCACGGCCGAGACCTCGTAGAGCTGCACCTCGCGGATGATCCGCAGCTCCGCCTCCACGGTGTTGCCGTCCACGGTCTCGACGGGCAGCGGCTGCCACTCGTCCTTGACCACCCGGAACCCGAAGCTCATGCCGGTGATGTTCTTGTTACGCAGGTTCACCACAAGGTCGTTGACGTACGACAACTCGGTGTAGAGGTCCGCATCGACCGCCAGCCCCATTTCGTCCTGGGACAGGCGCAGCGATCCGGCCGAGACCCGGGCCACCACCATGCGGGTGTCGTGGTCAACGAGCATCCGGGCGTCGCCCTCGGCCAGCGTCTTCGAGAACGCGCCCGCGGCGATCTCCTCGTAGAAACCCCAGCTCAACGGATTGCCGATGGCGGTTCGGCTGTTGAAGACGGCAGCGTGCCCGGTGAATGCGGGCGCGCCGCCGTCTGCGCGGATCTCCACCCCGGCCGTGGCCAGGGTGAGGTCGCGTCGCTCCTCAGTCCTCATCGTCCTCGCCTTCCTGCCGGTGGGATCCGCTCAGCAGCTCGGTAGCCGCGGTCAGGTGCTCGGCCGCGCGCGCCGCCGCATCCGCAGAGGGAGGCGGCGCGGCCGTCTTCACGGTCGGGTCCGTGCCCAGCGGAGCCATGTACAGCGGCTGGAGCCGCATGTCACCCTCGGGCCCGATCGGCGTCAAGTCTTCGAGGTCGCGGATGTCGTTCGCCGAGTACGCCCCGGTGTCCCGCATCGCCCGGTAGAAGGTGGCGCGCGCCGAGCTGTCGCCGCGCAGCAGGCCGCCGAGCGCGTACTTGGCGTACTGCGACGCCGACAGCAGCTCTTTGGTGACACGCTGCTCGGTCGGCGTCAGCCACGTCGGGGCGAGATCCCACGTCACGAAGCCCTGCGCTTGCTGCTCCAGCCCCGTCCCCCAGCTGGTCGACTTCTGCGTCTCCATCAGCAGGAACAGCGGCACCCCGAACATCCTGGCGACCTCGACGACCTGGAACTGCCGCGACTCCAGGAACTGGGAGTCGCGGTACGGCATCGTCACAGGGTGGAAGGACGCTCCCGAGTCCAGGACGGCGACGTCGTGCGCGGCCTGATGCCCGCTCATCTTGGCTTTCCAGCTTGCCTTCAGCTGCGCGGCCTGGTCCGGGTTGAGGCGCTGCTCGGTCTGGAGGACCCCGGAGATCATGTTGCCGGACCCGTACAGGCGGGCCGCGGACTTCTCCGCAGCCAGACCTAGCGCGATGCCCTGCGCCGCGGCCCGGATCGGTGAGCAGCCCGTCACCCCGTCATAGCCCAGGGCGGGCAGGTGCAGGATCTCCCGCGAAGTCAGGCGCACCACGCGCCCCTTGTCGTCCGTGACCCAGAAGACTTTGCCGCTGGGGTTGTCCTCGCTCGGCTGCTCACGGTCGACCCTCACCCGGTCCGGGCGGACCGGCCACAGCTGCGCGATCACGCCAGCTCCGTTGCGGATCTTCTGGAGGTAGGCGTTGCCCCAGAGCAGCCGGTGCACGTACACCAGCCGCCACAGCTCGAAGCGCGTCAGCTCGGGGTGCGGATCATCCAGCAGCGCGACCGTCGCCCGGTCCTTCGTCCCCGCCGTGTAGACATGAAGCGGCAGCGCGGCACTCACGTTCGCAACCACCGACACGGCCCGCCACACAGCGGGCATGTGCAGCGCGCTCGTCTCACTGACCGCAACGCCCGCCTCCAGCGGCGCGCCGGCACCCAGCAGCTCGGCCAGTGACCCGGCCGTCAGCGGCACCGCGGGGTTCTCCACGCTGCGGCTCTCGAACAGCCCGAAGAGGCTCACGTCGTCCCCTTCCGGCTCGCCTGCGCCCGCTCTACGACCACGACACCCAGCAGCCCGCCGAGGATGAGGGCGGCCGGCACGGACCACAGGGCCACCCCGGCCACCACGGCCGCCACGAACACGATCTCCAGCGCCAACAGCAGGGCATTCACCACAGGTTCGGCGCCCCTTCCGGCTCCACGTCGGCCCGCTCAGCCAGCCCCCACGCGGCGTGCGTGACACCCACCAAGGGGCTGATATCGACCGACACGCCCCTGCGGGCCCAAGCCCATCCGTCGCCCACCGGCCGCTTGTCCGCGCCCGACAGAGCCGTCGCCAGCGGCGCCTGGTCAAGGTGGACGAGCATCTGCTCGGACACCGCGTCGAAGAACTGCCCACATGCCGCGGCCGCCTCGCGCGTCTTCATCTCGATCAGCAAATCTTCCCGGCCGAGCTTCTCCAGCCCCTTGCGGATCGCAGGGATCAGGGAAGCGGCCGGGCCGCCGGCGTCGATGACCACGGCGCACGGGCCCCACTTCTCCACCAGCTCCATCAGCCGGTCCACGACCCAGCCGGTGCCCGGCCGGTGGTCCACCACCTCGACGTGGACGGCGGGCCCGCTCCGTCCGGCGGCACAGATCGCCGAGTGGGACCGCTCAGGGGTCGTGTCGACGGCAAACGCCACCGGGTCGGCCATCGAGCTTGTCCCATCTGCCAGCGCCCGCCAGGCGTCCTCACCGATGACCGACCACGTGTCGCCCTGGTCGGAGGGGTAGTCGCCGACGCCGAGCCGCTCCCTGTTGAAGATCTCCTCCGACATGGTCAGCCGCTCGCGCTCGGTGTGCTCCAGCGTGAGCCGGTAGCCCAACGCAGGGTTGGCCTTGGCCACAGACAGCGGGGACCGCGGGTCGTCGTGGTCGGTGCAGTCAGGGGCGCACTCACGCACGTGCGGGTCGATCGACCACTCCAAGTAGGCCAGGGACGGGTCAGGCTGCCCGGACTCCATGGCGGCCAGTGCCCGGCGCCGCAGCCGTGCCAGCTGCACGGAGGGGGAGCCGATGCCGGCCGATCCGAAGTACCAGACCTGCGGGTCCTGCACGGCCGCCATCGTGGGCATGAGCGCCCCCATGGCGTCGTCACCCAGGATCATGTCCTCGTCGAGGATGTTGCAGTTGCCGGTGAAGCCTCGGCCGCTGCCGCCACTACGGGCGAGAAAGCGCAGGCGCTGCCCGGTCAGCAGCTCGACCGCCTCCTCGCCGGTCGTCCGCCGCACGGCCTTGACCCGCTTGCGCAAGCTGTCCGTGTTTGTGATCAGCGCGACGATCCGTCGGAACGCCTCCACCGAGGTCTTGAACTCGTGGGCGCTGTGAAGGATCAGCTTCTCGCCGAGGAGGAAGAGGCCCGCCAGCTCGCGGGCCTCGATGATCCCGCCCTTCCCGTTCTGGCGAGCAACGTTGATCGCGACCTCGAACGCCGACCACGAGCCGTCAGGACGCTCGCCAAGACCCACGTGGAGCGCGTACTTCTGCCAGTCGTCCAGGATCAGACCGGCCATGGCCGACAGCTCCACGGCCTCTTGCCCGGCGCTGGAGCTGTACGACGGCGCGGTGAAGATGCGCGGGCGCTGCACGCCGCGCACCTCATGCCCCGCGACGGCGGCCCTCTCGTCGAGACGTGAGCTCATCGACGGCATCCCCCTTCACCGCGGGCGGGGACAGTTTGCGGATGTCGGCCATCACTGCGCGCAGCTGTGCGGCGACCGCGGCCAGGGCGGTCGGTGCCTCGGCGGTGTCGGCGGACCGGGCGAGGGAGAGGGCCAGCGCGCAGAGCCCGGGGGCGACGGCCTCGGCGCCGAGCTGATCGATTTCGGTGCGGGTCTCGTCTTCCACCATGATCAACCACCCCCGTCACGGTGCGTGACATGCGCTAATTCATTGGAACTCGGTTCGCGGTGATTACGGAGAGTCGCTAAATCACTGGAGGTGGGATCTTGGAATTAGGCCGCGCAAAAAATCGGGCGCGAAGGGCGTTTGGGTCGCCCGGGAAGTCGCTGAACTTTTGATCCACTCTCTCCATGTGACCGAGCGCCGGGACAACGTGCGGCTCCGCTCAGCCAAGATCGTTTTGCGCTTCGTTCTTCACCAAGCGCGCGACGCTTGGGGCGTGACGGCGCGTGAGCCGCCGCGGCGGTGGTCGCGGTACCAGCGCGTGACCACAGCGTCCATCTGAGGGTCACGCATGTCCCTGACGCGGGCACGGACGATGGCCTCGCCCGGGTCTACCACCACGATGCGGGCGCCGAGCCTGCGGTAGCGCGCGCGTGCCTTGGCCTGCGGCATGGTGTGGATCAGGTACACGTCGGTGGTGGTGAGGTGTCGCTCGGCCTCGTGGATGGCGGCCTGGCGTGCACGGTGGACGATGCGGAGCAGCGTCGGGTCGTGTCGGTGGTGGTCTGCTCCGGGGCCGGCCATGGCCAGGGCCATGAGGTCGAGGTCGATCACGACGTCCGAGGGCCGGGCGTGCGCTTTGATCCAGCTGGATTTACCGGCGGCCGGGGGGCCGGTGACGACGATCAGGCCCACGGTCACCATCTCCGGGATGCGCGGGCCTGCTTGATCGTGGTCCGGTTCCCTCGTGCGCTGTTGCAGCGGCGGTGTGCCGAGCGCGCGTTGGCCGGATCGAGGAGGTCGCCGCCTCGGCTGAGAGGTACGAGGTGGTCGAGGGTGAAGGCGAGCGGGTGTCGGCTGGCCTCTGGCCCGGTGATCTCGTACGGGATGTTGTGGCCGCAGATCCAGCACGGCAGGCCGAGGGCGCGTTGCCGGATGCAGAGGCGGCGATACGGGCGCCCGTTGCGGATGCCGGCCACGGCCACCTCCCGGTCTACTGACCGCCGTCGGCTCCTGCGGTGATGGCGTCCTCCAGGGCGTCGCGCCCCTGCTGGTTCGACTGCGCGATGCCGTCCATGTACGCGTCGAGGTAGTCGTGGTCCGAGAGGCCGATGCACGGCTTCGGGGTCGGTGTGGACGGTACCTCGCCGTTCGGGCCGGGCGGGAGCGCGGCGACGGCGGTCGTGCACCGCTCGACGATCTCGGCGTGGGAGAGCGCGGGCGCCGTGGTCGGCGCTGAAGTGGTGCTGCTCGGCTGCGTCTTGGAGTCGTCGTCGCTGCCGCACGCGGCGAGCGCGAGGAGCAGAGCAGCGGTTATGACGGTGGCCGGGATGGTGCGCATGTTCCCCCCTGGATCTCGTGTGGTGGGGGGATGGTGGCACGGGCCGGGGTGGTGCGGGAGGGGTACGGCAAAGCCCCGCGCGGTGGCGGGGCTGTTGTTTCCGGGCATGCCGGATCTGCGGCCCATGATGGGGGCTGATCGTCCGGGATGCAACTACGAGGCCCCGCCGCGTCAGGGGGGCGCGGCGGGGCCGCTGCCGGGCGCTACCCGGCGCGAGACTCCAGGGTGGCAGCCCGGAGGCTACGGCCGCCACTCCTCGCGGTAGTCAGGGTGGCCGGCGTAGGGCAGGGCGAGCAGGCGGAGCAGATCGCCGTGGATCTCGTCGCGGCCCATGAGGAGAGCATGGTTCTCAACGCGAGCGACCAGCTGCCGCTTGGCGTCGACCTCGGCGAGGACGCGGGCCGGGTCGTGACGCAGGACGAACGGCAGAACCTCGGCGTCGACGTCGGACAGGACCACTTTGTTCCGGCCCGGGTCGGCAACGGCAACGTACTCCTCGAACACAAAGCTTCCGTCGTGGTCGCGGATCTCACGACGCTCCCACGATGGACCTGGGGCGGCGTGCGCCGCCCGCTCGTCCTCGTCGAGGCGGTCGCGGAGGAACTGCACCAGATCATCCATGAGAGACATCATCCCGCCTTCGGCTTGCCGGGGACGGGCTTCGGCTCCGGCGGGTAATGCCCACCACGCGACGCCTGATACGTCGTCGCGTGCTTCGGGTCGGGCCGGGTCTCCGGCGCGGTCGGGATGTCGCGGCGCAGTGCCATGATGACGGTCCTGTCTCGTGTGCGGGATAGGGACCGGGGCGGCCGGGATGCCTGGCAGCTGTCGGCCGCCCCGGGGTTCATGTGGCCGAGTGGCGGCCGGTCTTGATCACGCGGACGTGCGTACGCGCGGGCTGCTCGGGGTCGTTACGGATCTCCATCCGTACCCCCGCGATCTCCCGTAGCTCGGCTGTAGCTGTAGTTGTAGCTGCGCCTGTAGCTGGATCCTGACCTGCATCAACTACAGCTACGGGCTGGGCTACAGGCGGCGCCGGAGCGGGGTCGGGGAGGGCGTCCAGACGGACCCCCGTGGACACCCGGCGGTCGGGCCCCCGGACGCTGCCGGACACGGGCACCCCGGCCTGGTCGAGGACGGCCCGCACGTCGCCCGTCGTCCAGGCCTGACCGGTGGCCGTGGTGAGCCGCTCGGCGAGGGTGGAGAGGTGGGCGCCTTTTCCGCGTCCGGCGGCCCGCCGAATGAGGTCGAACAGCTCGGCGTCAGAGACCGCTCGCACGGGCTTGTCGTCGGCCTCCGGGAGGGGCTCCTCAACGGCGGCCGCCGCCGGTGCCGGACTGGGGCGCAGTGGTCGGCCGGAGCGCCACGCGGCGATGCCGAGGAGCGCGGCCAGGCCCCACAGGACGGCGGGGGCGGCGCGGACGATGCGCCACAGGATCCACAGTCCGGCGAGGAGCAGCGCGGCGCGGAGCCAGACGCCGAGTTCGGCCTGCCATCCGGTGAGGTCCCGGCGACGTCCGGCGCGCACCCAGGCGGCGGCGCGGTCGGTGACGCGGCGGGCGAGGAGCGCGGCGCCGTGGACGAGGCGGGACGCGGCGCGTTCGAGGCGGCTCACAGTGCTCCCCCGGCGACCAGCGCGTGCAGCTGCGCACCGGCCTGGTTGACCAGGCTGGGCAGACTGTTGAGGAGGGAGGCGACACCCGCGGTGATGCACAGGCAGGCTCCGCACCATGCGCCGCCGAGGATGCGCTTCTTGTCCGCTTTCCCGGCCGCCCGCCATGCGAGGACCACAACGACGGTGGCGAGGAAAACGATGACCGCGCCGTCCGGGCTGAGGGCGCCGAGCGAGCCGCGGGGAAGCGGGGCGCTGCTGGCGCTACCGGTGGTGACCGATACGGCCTTGTCCCCGGTCGAGTTGGCGACGCGGGGTGCGCAGCCGGACAGCCAGCCGAGCAGTCCCCCGGCGCACATGGTCGACATGGCGCCGAGGAGCGCGCCGAGACCGAACGGGGCCAGCTGCTTGGGGTCGCGTGATCCCTTCCACCAGGGCCTGATATTCGCGTAGAGCACGCCGAGGGTGATGGCCAGCCCGGCGAGGGACAGGCCCGCTGCGCCCGCGTTCACCGTGTCACCCCCGTAACCAGGGTGACCGGGTCGTACCAGCCCATGGCGCCCGTGCCGCCGATCAGGGCGGTGAGGGTGAGCAGGCGCGCCCACCAGCGGCCGGTGTGCTGGTCGAGGAGCAGCGCGACGCTGGCTCCGATGATGGCGAGGGCGTAGGCGCCGCCAATGCTGGCCGCGGCCCGGCAGGTGTGCAGCACTTCGGACCAGGTGGCAACCGGCCCGTGTCCGTCGGGCGGGAGCGGCAGGAGGACGGCGGCGGCTCCGGCGGTGAGGGTGCGCCAGCCGAGGAGGCGGGTCATCCACGACCAGTCCCAGCGCGGCGCGTCCGGGACGACCGCGATCGGCTGGGCACCGCGCTGGAGCACGTCGACAACGACGTGCACCTCAACGGGGCCCGGGGTGGGCGGGTCGGGCCATGGCCATGCGAACGGCGGCATTGGCGGGGGTGGCGGCTGCGGTGGTGCAGCCGGGAGCGGCAGCGGAGTGCCGGACGGGATGATCCGCGTCGGGGTGATCGGCTTCGGCTTCATCATGCGCTCCTCGGGAGCTGCGCCTGGATGCGCTGGGCTCGGCGCTGGCCGATGCGCAGCTCGGTCTGGAGCTGGCGCAGCGAGGCGGGTCGGCCGGTGTCGGCGAGCGCGGCTGCGTTGAGCGCGAGTGCGGCTGCGTGCAGCTCGGCGTCCGTGTCGGGCGCGTGGAGCTCGGCCACTGCGGCCGGGCGCTGGTCTGCGGCGGATGCGCAGTCGGCTGCACTCAGGGGCGGATGCGCGGGGCGCTGCGGCAGGGGCGGGAGGGCCGTCTCGATGGCCTCGGCCGCGGCCTCCTCGAAGGTGGCCGCGATGGGCTGGGGTGTGGCCGGGATGCGGCGCAGCGCCTCATGGACCTGCCGCATGAGTGCACCGAATGCGATCAGTGCAGCCGTGGGCGGGATGGCTGCGACGACGTATTCCAGTACGGATGCGTGAGCGCCGACCCCGGCGACGTTGAGTGCGATGGAGCCGAGCGAGCCGAGTGCGGCGAGTGCGATGGCCCACCAGTCGACTGCGCCGCGCAGGGAGGCGCGCAGCACAAGCAGCTCCCCGGCGACGATGAACAGGTCGATGGTGGCGGGCCATGCCCATGCCCGGGGGCCGGAGAGGCCGTTGACGTCAGCGATGTCGTGCAGGTGCTCGTAGCTGAGCCAGAACGCGGTTCCGGTCAGGGTGATGGTGACGAGTGCGGCGCCGGCGGCGAGGGCCGTGACGGCGTCGGGGCGCTTCATGGGTGCTCCAGGGGTGGCCCGGCCGCTGGCGTGCTGACGGCCGGGCCGGTCGGCGGGTCAGCGGCGGCGGGCGGCGATACCTCGCCAGCGGGCGGCTTCGGCGCGGGCGGCAGCCGCGGCGCGGGCGGGCTCAATCCCGGCGATGCCCTCGCCCGGGTCGTGGCCGTCCTCGCTGGCGATGTAGCACTCGATGAGGGATTCGACCTCGTCGAACATGGCGGCGCCGGGCGCCTCGTCGTCGTCGGGGTACGGCATGTCGATGCTGCCCCAGATGATCAGGCGTACGGCGCCGTCAGGGTCCAGGCCGGAGCTGTTCTCCAGGGTGGCGGCGATCTTGTCGAGGGTCGCGGCGACGTCCTGGGCCGTCGGCTGGATCATCGGGCACCTGCCGGAATCTTGCGGAGGCGCAGTGCGTACTCGCCGCGGGTGATCGGGGCGCCGACGCGCGGCATGACCGCGAGGAGCTGACGCTCCAGTGCCTCGGCCTCGGGGCTGAAGCCGTGCCGCTCGGTGCTCTCGGCGCAGGCGCGGGCGAGGCGGGTGTCCTCGGTCATGGCCGCGTGGGGCCGGACGCGGGTGAGGCGGTCGGCGATGGCGGTCAGGGCCTTCGTGGTGTCGCTGGTCGGGTCCGGCGGGGGTTCTGCGGTCTGGGTGTGCTGGGTAGGCTCCATGGAGCCTGCTCCTGTGATCGCTGGGGGTGGGCACCCCCGGCCCATATGGCGTTCCAGCGCCGGGCCGGGGGCTTTGTTGTTGCCCGACCCACGGTAGTCACCTCGTTGCCATATGGCAACGAGGTGAGGGAAGATGGTGCCCATGGCCGAGCCCGAAGGAGGGCCAGACATGGTGTCGTTCCGCGAGCTGGCGCGGCGGCTTGTCGCTGACGGAGTCGTCGAGAGGATCACCCATCAGCGGGTGTCGAAGATCGCCGAGACCGATCCGGACTTCCCGCCCGTAGTGCCGGTCGGTCGCTCGAAGGCCGTCGACTATCGGCTCGCGCGCCCGTACTTCGCGACGCGGAAGTCTCGACAGGGCCAGCGCACCGACCTTCAACGCCCGGCCTCCGAGGAGTAGCTCGCGGCACACGTGAGCCCCCGCCCCTTCCCGGGCGGGGGCTCTCTGCTGCTACGCGGCGGCCGGGGCGGCGCTCCAGGACGCTCGGCATCCGCCGCACGACGCCCGCATGCCCTGCATGGTTACCTGCCCGCCGCAGCGTGGGCACGGCTGGGCGAGCGCGAGCGCGGTGTCAACGCCTCGGTCGAGGGCCTGCTCGGCCCGCCAGATCGCGGTGCGTGTCGCGTTGCGGATGACGTGGTGGTCGTCGACGTCGAGGAGCCGGAACGGGCCCGGCTGGTCGGTGACTCGGGCGGTGAGCCAGTTGACGGCGGATTCCAGGCCGCGCACGGTCGTGCCGATGGGCCAGCGTCGCGGGTCGGCCGCGTCCTCGGCGGCGCGCTGCCGGCGGCGGGCGGCCTTCGTCGGGGAGAGCACCAGCCCGTGGGGGGCGGCGGCCATCGGGGCGAGCTGCGCGCGGGACGCGACTACGTCGGCGCACTGCCGCATGTCGACGGTGATCTCCCGCATCGCCTCGTAGATGTCGAGGCGGAGCGGGATCGGTCGGGCGCCGATCTGCTCGGGGCTGCGCTCCAGGGCCCGCAGTGCGGCGGCGGCCTGGAGTGCGTCGCGCTCGTCGGGTTCGGTGGCTGCGGCGAGGTGGGCGCGGATGCCGACGCCGTACCAGGCGTGAGCGGCGGGGGTGCCGAGGGTGTTGGCGAGGTCGGTCCATCTGAGGGTGAGGAGGTGGAGGGCGGCGCGGGTGGTGGTCATCGTGTGCTCCGTGGCGGTGGGCAGGTACGGTGATCGCACCGGATGGGGCGCGCCTGGCCTGGGGAGGTCGAAGAGGCGCGCCCCATCGCTGTGTTCAGGGGGCGGCGGCCCGGTCGTACTCGGCGAGCAGGTGCTCGACGTGGGCGCGCAGTAGGTCCGCCTCGGCCGGGGACTGCACGCCGCGTTGTACGCGGGACAGGAGCACGAGGAGCGAGTCGCGGAACTCGTAGCCGACGCCGGGCGGTACGGGCTGTTCGGTCACAGGTACTCCCCAACAGGGACGTCGACCATGGGTCGGGTGGGTGGTAGGTCGGGGTCGAGGTCGTCGTCGAAGCAGAGGCAGTACTGGTCTGCGTCGGACCAGTAGCAGCCCTCCTCGGCCCACAGGCATGGCGGGGGTTGGCCGGTCATCGTGCGGTCTCGCGCCAGCGGTGGCAGGTGGCCTCGTGCATGAATCCGCAGGACGTCCACCACTTTTCGCAGCACGCGGAGGCTGCGGCGACGGCGACGCATCCGTCGATCGCGTCGGCGACGGCGGGCGGCTGGTCGGCTGCGGTGGGCCGTGCGGCCCGCTCCTCGGCCCGTGTGCTGACGTACAGCGCGGTGTTGGCGCAGAGCCCCGCTCCGGCTCCGAGAGCGGCTGAGAGGGGCCACAGGGCGTCGTGGGCGTAGAGGGTGGCGAGGGACAGTAGTCCGATTCCGAGGAGCCAGAGCGCGGCGGCTCGGGCGTACTCGCCGGGCGTCACGGGGTCACCGCGATCTGGCCGAGCGGCACACCGGCGGCGATCTGCCTGTGCAGTTCACGCAGTCGAGTCATGGCGTGAGGTCCGCGGCGGCCGAGGGCGCGCTTGGCCGGGGTGGGGAGCGCGTCCCAGCAGGTGGGGCACAGGTACTGCCTGGGGTGACGCTGGCGGCCACAGTGGGCGGGGCACGGGGTGGTCATCGGTCGTTCCTCCAGGGCGTGTTGTGGTGGTCGCAGCTGTGGCCGGGTCACGGGATGCGGTCCGGGTCGATCGGCCCCCACGGCGGACGCGGGGGCGGAGCGGGCGGGGTGCTCACCGCGGCTCGCTGGTGGTCGTGCGCCCCGGGCAGGTGGTGGGCGCCTCGCTGCTGATCCGGTCGGTGAGCGGCAGCTCGAACGGAGTCCGGCCGCAGCACGGCGTGAGGCCGGAGCCGTCCGGCGGGCAGCCGTGGACGACCTCGGGGTCCGGCGCAGGCCGCTCCTCCTCGTCGGCCATGCGGAACAGGCGCTCGCTGACGTAGACGGCACCGGCCTCGCGGTCCTGGGCCATCTCGCCGCCGCTGCCCCGCAGCTCTTCAGCGCACTCGCCCGCCACGTTCGCGGCCTCGCGCAGGATCGCGGCCCGATCGGCAGGCATCCGCTTCGCGATCTCCACAAGTCGGGCGAGCCGCTCGCGGGCGCCCTCACCAGTCAGGTAGTCGCCACAGTCGCAGCCGGTGACCTCCGTGATGCAGACGTCCTCGAAGTGCAGCCGCTCCGGATGCCCGCAGATGCATGTGGGCTCGTCGGCGGGGAGGGTGGCCAGCACCGCGTCGGCGAGCGCGTCCACGTCGTAGGCGCACAGGGCGCAGCGGGCGTCGTACCGGTGATGCCGGTGATCCGCCGTGCCCTCGTAGTCGGTGCGCCGGGTGGTGAGTAGCGCCTCGGCGATGCGGGCGCGCAGTCCGGCCCGGTCGGCGTCAGGCTGGTCGGGCATGTGCTGCTCCTCGTGTGCGGGGTCGGGTGGAACCGAGTGGCGGGCGGTCAGGCGCAGATGACGCAGCGGTGGTCGGCGGACTCGGTGTCGTGGCAGCGGTCGATGCAGCGGCGGCAGTAGGGCGTGAGGCTGTACCTGGCGTGTCCGTCGAACCGGGCGTCGTCCGGGTCGAACGGCTGCCTGCACTTCGCGCACGCCGCGGGCTCCTCGGTGTCGGGCATGTGGTGCTCCTTCGTGCCGGTGATGGCGGTGATCTCTCGTGGGTCGATGCCGAGGCGGGTGAGGTGGTGGGTGAGGGCGCGGCGGGTGGCGGGCGTCATCCGGCTGTTCCTTCCTGGCGGTCCCGGGCGCGGTCGGCTTCGGCGGCGGCGTCGAGCTCGGCCATGCGCTGGCGGAAGCTCGGCGGGGTGGGGGTGGCGCCGCCGGGCAGGCCGACGAGGAACGCGCCTTGCGTGGCGGGGCGTTCGCGGGCGAGCCAGGACACCCAGAGCGGGCCGAAGTCGGCGGCGGTGGTGCCCTTGGCTTGGTGGTGGCGTACGAACTTTGCGGTGGCCGTGGCGGCAGCAGCTGCGCCGAGGCGGGTTAGGTCGGCGGCTGCGGCGGTGTGGTCGGCGGGGTTCGGTTTCCAGCCCGGAGGGATCTGAGAGAGAGGCGTCTGTGCGCGCGTGCCACTACCTGCACTCTGCTCTCTACGATCACCCCCCTTATAAGGACGGGTCGGGTCGGGTCGGGACGCGCGCGCGCGAGTCCCCGGTGAGTCCCCCCGGGACACGTCGCTGTGACCTGGGAGTTCGTCAGAAACGGGCCTGTGAATCGAGCTCGATTCGTCGTCGATTCGCGAGCGATTCGAGTCCGAATCGGCTCCGATTCGCGAACGATTCGCGGCCTCTTCCCGCTGACGGCGCTTCTTCGCGGCCGCCTTCTCCCGGCCCTCGCTGACCTCGTCACGGCTCGGCTGGTAGATCGCGAAGTCGTGCATCACGAAGTCGTCCCCGCCCGGCTGAGGGCAGCGCGCGCAGCCGTGGCCGGCGGCGTGCCACAGGCCCACCTGGACGAGCTTCTTCACCTGCGGGGCGGTCCCGTACATCGAGGCGATGGGGCCGGGGATGACGCCGTCCGTGAGGTGCATGGCGCTGTACGCGCCGCACCGCATCCACAGCCCCACGGCAGCGTTGCCCGCCCGAAGGATCTTCGGGTGGCTGTGTGCGGTGTCGTCCACCTTGAACCACGTCATCGACCGGTGCTCTTTCGCGCGAAGGTGCGGGGAATCGTTTGTGCTTGATCAGCGCGGGGCGGGCGGGGAAGAGCCCGCCCCGCCGGTCAGTGCAACCGCTCGTTCTCGTACGCCTCAGCCGCTTCCGCTGCCCGACGGGCGAGCACTTCCTCGGCGCAGACCTTGTGCGCTGGGGAGCCCTTCGAGTCGCGCAGCCGAGCGGGCTTGCCGCAGTAGCGGCAGGGACGCGGACGGGAGTCCCAGTGCGAGGAGCCGGACCAGTCGAGGAGCCCGGAGGCGGGCGGCTCGGGCGGCGGGGCGCGGCGGCGCCGATCGCCGGTCACGCCGCTGCCCTCTTCCCGAGGGCGCGACCCTGGCCAAGGCGCCGGGCGAGCGCGCTGCGCTCGTGCTCCGTGAGACCGCCGCGTACGCCGCTGCGCGATTGCGGGCGGCTCCCGCCTTCCTCGTCCATCGCTGAGCGGAGGCACACCGCCTTGACGGGGCACTCCAGGCAGATGGTCTTGGCCCGGCGGATGGCCGGCGGGTCATACCGGCCGGGGAACATCACCTCGGGATCGACGCGCGCGGGCTCCAAACACCCGCCGTGGTGGCGCCAGTCGTCACGAGGATCAGCGGCGTCAGGGGCATGACGCGGGATGAGGTTCACCGGCCACCGCCGAAAATCGCGGCGTAGGTGTCGTTGGTGCGATCGCGCATCGGCCGGTCCTCGACGTGGCCGGGGGCGACGCAGCCCTGCATGCCGCAGACGGCCTGGACCAGTCCGACAGGGGCGCGCTGGTAGCGCACGAGGAACGCGGCGACGGGCGCGGTGTAGCGGGTCCCACGAAACTTGAAGTGCGTGAAGCCCCCTGAGTGCGTGGGGCCGGCCCACTCCCAGTGGCCGTCGTCGAGGATGCGGCACCGCTTGCGCAGGGCGTGCTCCAGCGTGTCCGGGGACCGGGCACCGGCGCGGCATCTGGGGATGTCGAGGGCACGGCGGGCTCGGGCCACTGTGCGGTGTGAGACGTGGGCACGGGCAGCGATCTGCGTGTCCGTCAGGCCATCACGCAGCATCTCGGCAACGTCAGATCGGATCTTCACGCCGCCTCCTGCCCAGGCAGCAGGTGGCGACGCTCCCTCTCGGACAGCCCGCCCCAGACGCCGAACCGCTCGCCCCGGGTGAGCGCGTACTCCAGGCACGCGGCACGGGCGTCGCAGGCCATGCAGATCGCCTTAGCCGTGCGGCAGGTGACACCCGTCTCGGGATAGAAGATCTCCGGGTCGGTCTGCGCGCACATGGGGGTGACCCCCGTCGGCGGCACGAATGCTTGAAGCCTCACCGCGGCCGGGCGGCTCTGGGTCTGCCCGGCCGCGGGAGTGGTGAGGTCGAAGAGCGTCACTGCGCCACGCTCCTCGGCTTGTCTGCGCGCCGCTCCTGCCAGCGGGCGCCCGCGTCGAGGCTCGGGTTCGAGAGGCCGGTGGCGTCGTCGAGGCGCCGCTGAAGCGCCGCGATCCGCCGGTCCTTCGCGGCAAGCTCGGCCCGGTGGCGGGATGCGGCATCCACGTTCTGTGTGGCAACCCGATGCAGCGCGCCACTGTGGATACCGGCGAGCTTGCGGGCGTCGTCACGCTGGTCGGTTCGGACCTGGACTAGGTCTCTGAGGCGGGCGATCTCCCGCGACTTGGCGCCGAACATCACGCACCCCCGCTCGTACGGGCGCGGTACATGCGGCCGCCGATCGAGTCGAGCGTCTCCAGCTCGCCCGCCTCGTTCGGCACCCGGGCGTTCAGCATCCCGAGACCGCGAAGTTCGGTGCGGATCTGGTCGAGGCGGCTCGGCGTCGTCGCCGGGTCGAGCTGCTCGTCGCGGTACGACTCAGCCGTACGGACCGGCGCCTCGCCCCGCTCGATCCCGGAGGCGTCCGGGTCGGCGTCATTCGTGGGGACCAGGCCCCCGAGGAACAACAGCGACCGCAGCGCGGTGGACAGAGCCTTCGCGGTGCCCTTGTCGGCCGAGTCCATCGACTCGCCCGCGGACTGCACCTCGATGCTGTCGCCGGTCGGCCCCATGATCTTGTAAGTGACCGTGACGGTGCACTCGCGGGAGTTCTTCCCGCCCGACGTCTTCACGTCCCGGTACGCCGTTTCGGTGCGGATCGGCAGGACGAGCACGCCATGCAGGCGGCAAGCGGGTCCGAACGCGTTCAGGGCCGCGTCGACCCCCCGGAACCGGTAGCTGTTGGACGTGCCGGCCACCCCGAAGAGGCTGCCCTTGCTGATGGCCCGGACGTCGCCCATGACCCGGGACCAAGCCACCCACACGGGCACCTGCTCGGGGCCGTCTGGGCCGGGCTCGGGGATGCCGGGGTCCTCCAAAGGAGCCGGGGTGTACTCGGCGTCCGGTTCGGCGTCGAGGGTGGTGGGGGAATCGGTTCGGCCAGCGGCGGCCGCCGCCCGGTCAGCGAGAGTGGTCATACCTTGTGCGCCTCTCGTACGTCGTTCGGGATGTTGATGCGGCGCGAGACCCGGTCCTCGACACAGGCCGCGTACGCCTCGGGGTGCTCCTCGCGCAGGCGGGACGTGTCGCAGTACTCGCGGGACTGCTCGCGGTACTCGTAGGCGATGTGGCCGCCGAGGTAGGCGGCGCTGCCCTTGCCGAGCGCGCCGACCAGGCGTGCCTTCGCCCGCTTCTTCCGGCTGGCGGCTTCGCTCTCGTCGGCCCCCGCGTCCAGGTAGTCGGCGAGCGCGTCCTGCACGTCACCGTCGCGGTCGATGTGGACCTCCGATCCGTCGCGCTCCGGGTGCAGCTGCTCGTACAGGTCGAGCAGGACATCCGGGTCGGCGTCGGCGGGCAGGACCGGCGGGCGCCGCTCGGTGATCTGCTGCCACGCCCGTGCCCCCGCGGTTCGCAGGTCCGCGATCAGTTGCTCGTGCTCGGCGCGGTACACGGTGAACTGCCGGTAGTCGTTGCCGCCGATCAGGCAGGCGACGTGCAGGTGCGCGTAGCCGCACACGTCGATCTGGTGGAGCACCTGCGCGAGGACGTCGTCGGGGCAGCCGGTGCGCCACTGCGGCGCCTTGAACGCCGAGCGGCACTTGACCTCGACGGCGCAGCGTTCGCGCGTCGTCGCCGAGACCGGGCACTTCAGCACGCGCCGGTCAAGGGTGCACATCTGCCACGGCCGGTCCGTGTTCGCGACCAGGCCGACGCGCTGGACGACGGACCGGTTGCGGCGCGCCCACTCGCGGGCCACCGTCTCCTCCATCAGCCGCCCCCACAGGGCCGGTTCCGAGTCGTCGCCCTCCAGCGGCAGCCCGCCGGTCTTGTCGTGGTAGACCGACAGCGCGTTGCCGTAACGGCTCAGGCCGAGGATCGCGGCCATGTCCGAGGAGCCGATCCCCGAGCGCCGGGCGGTGAGCCAGGCGTCACGGTCGGCGTCGGCGGAGAGGATGAGGCGGCCGGTCGGGGTGACCCGGCGGCCGGCGGCCGGGACCGTGGTGGTCCCGGCCTGCTCGGTCGTCTTCATCCGGCACCACCGCCCTGCGGCGCGGGCGTGTAGTAGTGCCGGTTCGCCGCGCCGTGGGACTGGAGGAACCCGATCCGGTGCAGGGCCTTGAGGTCCTCCCGGGCCGCCTGACGCGTCGGCGTGTGGATCCCGATCGAGCGGTAGAACCGCTGCGCGCGGCGCGTCGTCCACTGCCCGCCGACTCGGTCGATCTCGCGGGCGAGCACGGCGAGCCGTACGGCCAGCAGGGACCGATGGCCGGGTCCGGCGAGCTGGACGGCGAGGCGCAGCCGCAGCTCGTCGTCGAGGACCAGTGCGACGGGCTGCCCGTCAGCGCTCATGCATGGGATGAGCGTGTTCTCGTCGTCGGTGTCGCCGGAGGGGCCCATCACGAAGCGGTCCCAGAACACGGCCAGGGGCATCGCTGCGGGCTCGGCCTTGCGGGCGTGTGCCTCCAACTCGTCGGCCATGCGGCGCAGCTCGGCGGCGTCGGCGTGCATTACCGTGTGCGCGGTGCGGCCGGGCGCCCACAGCTGGTCCGCCTGGGCCGCGATGTGGTCGGCGCCCTCGCGGAAGTCGGCGGCCTGCATCGCGTCCAGCGCCGCTGTCCGTGCGGCGGGCTCGATGGGACCGCCCCCGAGCAACACGTAGATCGCGTACCTGGCGTCGTTGCTCACGGCATCCTCCGGCGGCGCTGCATCGGCAGCGGGTGAGCGGCCAGGTAGGCGCGGGTCGCGACCATGGCCGGGTGGCGGATGTCGGCGGCACTTCGGCCGGACGAGGGCGCGGGCCGTCCGTCCGTGCGCGGGCGCAGACCGGCGGGCAGATGGTCGGCCACGGCCTGAGCCACGGCCGGGAGGATGCGGAAGACGAGCGCGACGGCCAGCCCGTACAGGACGAGGGCGATCGCGATGCAGCGAAGGACCATCACGACGACACCCCCGGCTCCGGGAGGTCGCGGCCGAGCTCGTACGGGTGGTGCAGCGGCGAGTCGTGCGGGTCCTCGACGGCGGCACGCGGCCTCACGAGGAGCTGGCGCAGCTTGGTTGTGGACTCGATGAACCGCGTGCTGTCCGGCTCGATGACGACGCTGACCGACTCGAACGCCGTGCAGTCGCAGAGCCGGACGGGGCCGACCGTGCCGTCCGCCGCCCGCAACCGGGACAGCTCCCCCCAGCAGGCGGTACCCGCGTGGTGATGGTCGGCTCCCGAGTGGCCGCAGGCGCAGCGCGCGCCCCGGGGCGGGAACGGCACGGCGACCGGAGGCGTCGCCCCGTCACCCAGCCGGGCTCGCAGCTGGGCCAGTTCCCGCACCGCGACGCGGAACTCGTTCTCCGCCCGGAGCCGTGCCTCGCCCGACTCCTCGACCCGGGCGTGCAGCTGCACGTTCGTCGCGAAGACGTCGTTCCGCTGGTCTCGCCATGCGTCCCGCTCGGCCTCGGCCGCCCGCAGCGCCAGCGTCACCTCGGCGAGGGCGGCGTTCGTCTCGTGGCGCTCCGCCCGCAGCCGAGCCAGCTCGGTCCGCTGATCCTCCTGGGCACCCATCGGCACCGGCAGCGCATCCGCCGACCCGACGATGCCCCGCTCGGCCAGCTCGACCAGCGTCGCCATCACGTACTCCGGGCACCGGCACACATCAGCCAGCGCATACAGCGCAACCCCGTCGCGGGTCACCGCACGCCGCGTCCACACGGCGCCGTCCCGCGTGTTCACCACCAGCGGGGCGCTCATGCGTCCCCACCACCCTCACGCTCCGCCTTCAGACGGGCGATCTCCTCACGGGCAGCGGCAAGCTCGTCAGCAGCGGTGCGCTGCCGGTCAGCGACCTCGGCAATCTGGTCCCGCCACCGCTGCACTCCCGCGAGCACCCGGTCCGCGACCGCGAGCTGCTCATCGACGCGCATGCCGGACGGGAACATCATCTGCAACTCGTTGGCGCGCGGGTCACGGCTCGGCCGCAGGCGGAGGGACGCGATCGGGAACGGGGCCGACTCGACAGTTCCTGACGTGGTCCAGAAGTCGCAGGCACGCATCACAGCGACACCTCGCTCGCGTCAGCCGCCGCCGTCAGAATCGTGACGGCCGCCTCAGCTGTACGGCCCTCGGCGTCGCCCCACTCCTCGACGATCGACTCCAGCGAGAAGATGTCCCCGTACGGGGGCTCGGGGGCGATCGTCAGCGCCACGACCCCGATCGCCGTGTCCGCGAGCTGGCACTCGCGATGCGGGTCACCGGTGGCCGCGCACTTGATCGCGGCGACGATGCTCATTGGCCGCTGCGAGTGCGGCAGTTCGTCACGGCTGACCTCGCGGTCGCACGGGTCGAGCAGGTAGTCGCCCTGCCACAGGCCGGTCAGCCGCAGGATCCGTGCCGCGCCGAGCAGGACCGCCGGAACGGTCGTCGGCCGGGGGATGGTGATCCCGGTGACCAGGACCGGGCGCCGGGCGCCGGTCGGGACGGACGTCGCCGAGTAGTCCTGCTCAGGCGGGCGGTGGATAGTCTTGGTGTTCACGGTTCCTCGTTTCTCGTGTGGATGAGGTGCCGAGGGGCTTCCTGGACCAGGCCCGGTCCGGGCGGCCCCGCTTGGTTGATCAGCCGACGCGCTGGACCGCGCCGCGACGCGGCAACGGACGCAGGGACGCCAGCGGGTGCGCGCCGCCCGACGGCGCGGGGACGGCGGCCAGAGGGCCGGTCGTCGGCTCGTGGTGGTGGATCGCGTCGATGCGCTCCAGGTCCGCGTCCGAGAAGGTGACGACGCGCCCCTTCTTGCTGTGCGGCAGGCGCTTGATGTGCCTGCGGAGCCACGACTCCTCGACGCGCAGCTCTGCGGCCGCCTCGGGGTACGTGTAGCGCCGGCTCATGACGCGGCCGCCGCGAGTGCGCCGGTGTCATCCGGTGCCGGGGTTGTGCGCCCGGTGGGCGCCCACAGAACCAGTTCGTCGACTCCAAGCCGTCTGGCAATTGCCAGAGCCACCCGGCGAGGGGCGGTGCACTGAGTGCCGGTCCGCAGAAAGCCGATCTTGCTGGGGTGGACCCCAACCTCGGTGGCGAGGTCTCGGACCGTGATGCTGCGCCCGTCGCCCGTCCGTCGCATGAGGAGTACGAGCAGGTCAGGGCTGACGAGGAGCATCTGGCCGTCAGCAGTAGGCACTGTTCACCTCCGTGTTCAGAGTGTCTATGTTCGTGAACAAGGACGACAGTACACAGCCGTAGACGCTCTGTCTACGATCGTGAACAAAGAATCCGGTGGGCGGGAATTGGTCAATACCGCTTTGCGCCCTATCGTGACCGTCTACGAACGTAGACACTCTGTGGTGACCCGTGAACAATGCGGGCGCCTGATCAGGGGAAAAGCTCGGCTCTCCCGATCAGTCACATAGACATCAGGTGTGCGGCTGGGGAGCGAGCAGGCAGGATGACCACTATGGCTGAGCAGCGAAATACCGAGCTGAGTACGCTCGTCCGCGATCGGCGGGCTGAGCTAGGCCTCAGCGGGCGGGCAGTAGTTGAGCGATCCGGCGGGGGAGTGAAGTCCGGGTGGCTCAACAAGCTGGAGCACAACACGGCGGCCGCCCCGACCCCTGAGCAGTTGCGCGGGTTGGCTCTCGCGCTGGACCTCCCGCTACGCCTCCTCCAAGAGGCCGCCGCTGCCCAGTTCCTGGGCATGGGTGAGGTCTGGTCGGGCGACCACCGCGTCCGTGTGCTCGTCGCCCGCATCGAGGAGATGTCCCCCGAGGACGTCGAGCAGCTGACCCAGATTGCTGACACCTTCTCCCGCAACCGCGGGCCCGCCAAGCCGTCGGAGTAGTACTACTTTCGACTACTCTCCGGTTCACTCTGGTCACAGTTGAACTGCTGTGGCATTGTCTGTGATCCGCCTGGGGGGCGAATCTGGAAGCTCACGCCTGCATGCTCGAACATAGGGGCTATATGTGGGCGGCGACACAGGGAGCTCGATTCGATGGCAGACGCAGAAGGTGAAGACAAGCAGGATGAGACAGACGGCGAGCGGCCAGCCGCCCGCTTCGAGATCAGAGACGAACTCCCAGGTGGACGCCTCGTCTACCCACTGATCGTCAACGGAGAGATGGTGTGGCTTGTGCTCCGCGGCCACATGACCGACGAACTGTGCGCCAGCGTGAACGAGTACCTACGTCACATCGTGGACTCGGGCATGTGGGACCAGCAGGACGGGGGCTTCACCGGAGACCCACGAGACGCCGGATAGCCCCCCGCCCCATAGCTCATACCACTCGCCGAAGGCCGCCCCGATCCCCCACCGGGGCGGCCACCGCGAGGGTAACTAGACCACCCTCTTGAGCGCCGGAGTCGCCGGCGGGCGGTCCACAGACATCGCGTTCTGAACAACTGCCGTGATCTCGGCATCGAGAGAGCGCACCAGATGCCCGTACCGGTCCACCGTCGTCGTGATCGACTCATGCCCTAGGCGCCCCTGAATGGCGGGCAGAGGAACGTTCCTCTCGATGAGCCATGCAACGTGCGTGTGCCGCAGGTCATGAATCCGAGGGCGCTTCGTCAGCCCCTTCTGGACGGCAGCTCGCACCGCTGGCGCCCAGCAACGCTCATGGAAGTTCGAATGGCGCCAGTACTTCCCGCTAGGCGTAAGGAAGACGTATGCGTCCGGCCCCTTACCAGCGATCAGGCGTCGGGCCATGGTCACTTGAGCAGGGGAGAGCGCCACCCTGCGCCGAGACTTCCGTGACTTGGGCGGACCGAGCTTCAACGGGTCCGTGCTGCCCTTCTTGGCGCGCTTCCAGGCGCGTTGGACCGATGCGGTAGGCGTGCTGGACCCGAGACTGAGGTCGCGCACTTGCAGCGCTGTGGCTTCACCCCATCGCATCCCAGTACCCACAAGCCAGTCCGCCAGGTCGCGTGCTGCGGGGTCGACGATCTCCTGAGCGAGGCGCTGATACTCGTCCCGCTCCAAGAACGTCATCTCCTCCTCGGTGTGGCTGTCCACCCGCGGCAAACGGGTCTTCGTGCAGCAGTTGACCGTGCGCAGCTGCGGCGTGGCGTCGACAGCTGCTTGCACGATCGAGAACATGAGGCCGTGCCGGTTGGAGATGGATTTGGGGCTGGCCGGTTTGCGGATCCACTTGTCAGCTTCCGTCGGGTGCGGTTGCCCCGTTTCCTCGGCTCGGATCCAGTCCTGCACGTCGTCCGCGGTGATGTTGCAGATAGTCGCAGGCCCGACGTGCCCATTCAGCTCGGTGTGCCGAATGCGCGACAGATGGAGCCTGACCTCGCTCAGGTAGTCATCCCGGGTGCGGTCTTCAATGCCCGTCAGCCTGTTGATGTACCGCTCGGCCCACGCGGTGAACGGCATGTCGCCGGGAACTGCTGCGGCCTCAACGAAGCCCTGCCCGCGTACCCACCCGTGAGGCCACCGCTCGCCGTGGGCCACGACGAGCAACTTGAACTGTTCGGCCGGCATCTCCTCGGCGAAGTTCTCGGACTCCCACGTTCCGCCGCGTCCCCCTTGGAGCCATCGGACTTGGTAGGTGAAGGAGCCATCCTTACGCTCGCGCTTCCTGATGGTCGCCATGGTAGGACGATAGGCCCATTTCCGGGGTGGCGTTTGGCCTGCGTTTGGCCACAAAATGAAACAAGATCAAGGCCTCACCTGAACATGCAGGTGAGGCCTTGATCATCGAGCGCTCGGTTCGGGACCGTAAACCGAACCCAGCGCCCGGGCTCTGAAGTGGGTACCGCCCGACGGGACGAGGCCGGCGCGACAGGACGTTCGCACCGCCGGGCGGAGCTTGGTGGGGGAGGTGGGCCGGCGGGCGGAGTCCGGCGCAGCCGGGCGAAGCCTGCGGAGCAGTGCGAGCGCGGCCGGGAGAAGTGGTCGTTCGCACCGCCGGGCGGAGTCGAGTGGGGGAGGGGTACGAGGCTCCCCCAAGCCCGTAAGGCGGGATCGCGGCGGCGGGCGATTGGTTTGGCCCTGGCGTCCTTCCTTCAGGTCAAGAAGGGGCCGGGGCGGACCTTGACCACCGCACTGGCATCGACGCGCCGCCGCGATCACCGGGTCGTCCGAAACCACCGGCCACCCCTCATCCGGGCCGATGGTTCGGACTGCGTACGGACCCGACCTCCCGTCAGGTCCGTACGCGGTCTGGGGAGATGCGACCGGGGATCAGTCCTCGCGCAGGGCGCGGACCGCCTCCTCCACGCGCTTGCCGTACTCGGCGTCCGCCGCGTGGAAGTGGGCCAGGTTCTTCTCGATCACGTCGTCGCGGGAGACTTGCGAGAGGCCGCCGGCGATGTTGGCGATCAGGCGGGACTTCTCGTCGTCCGACATCAGCCGGTACAGCTCGCCCGCCTGGAAGAAGTCGTCGTCCTTGACGTGGGTGGGAGCGGCGTGGGTGCCGGTCCAGCCCGCGACCGCCAGCGGGGCGGACAGCGCCGCGTCCGTCTGGGACGGGCCCGCGTAGGAGTTGGGCTCGTAGTTCTTGTCGTGGCGCGAGCCGTAGCGCGTCGCCATCAGGCCGTCGCGGCCGTAGTTGTCCGCCACCGTCGCCTTGGGCGCGTTCACCGGCAGCTGGGTGTGGTTGACGCCCAGACGGTAGCGGTGGGCGTCCGCGTACGCGAAGAGGCGGCCCTGGAGCATCTTGTCGGGCGACGGGCCGATACCGGGAACGAAGTTGTTCGGGGAGAAGGCCGCCTGCTCCACCTCCGCGAACACGTTGTCCGGGTTGCGGTCCAGGACCAGGCGCCCGACCCGCTGCAGCGGGTAGTCCGCGTGCGGCCACACCTTCGTCAGGTCGAAGGGGTTGAAGCGGTAGTCCGCCGCCTCGGACGCCGGCATGACCTGGACGTACAGCGTCCAGGACGGGTTCACGCCCCGCTCGATCGCCTGGAGGAGGTCGGTCTGGTGGCTGTTCGCGTCCTTGCCGACCAGCTCGGCCGCCTGCTCCGACGAGAGGGAGCGCACGCCCTGGTTCGTCTTGAAGTGGTACTTCACGAAGAAGGCCTCGCCCGCCTCGTTCGTCCACTGGTAGGTGTGCGAGCCGTAGCCGTTCATGTGGCGGTACGACGCCGGGATGCCTCGGTCGCCCATCAGCCAGGTGATCTGGTGCGTCGCCTCGGGGGCGTGCGCCCAGAAGTCCCAGACGTTGTCCGGCTCCTGCTTGCCCGTGAACGGGTCGCGCTTCTGGGAGTGGATGAAGTCGGGGAACTTGATCGGGTCCTTGATGAAGAAGACCGGGGTGTTGTTGCCGACGAGGTCGTAGTTGCCCTCTTCGGTGTAGAACTTGAGCGCGAAGCCGCGCGGGTCGCGGACCGCGTCCGCGCCGCCGAGCGAGTCCGCCACCGTGGAGAAGCGGATGAACGTCTCGGTGCGCTTGCCGACCTGCGAGAGGAAGTCGGCCTTGGTGAAGCCGGTGACGTCGTCGGTCACCTCGAAGTAGCCGTACGCGCCGGAGCCGCGGGCGTGGACCACACGCTCCGGGATCCGCTCACGGTTGAAGCGCGCGAGCTTCTCCAGCAGGTGCTGGTCCTGGAGGAGGATGGGGCCACCGACGCCGGCGGTGGCGGAGTTCTGGTTGTCGGCGACGGGGGCGCCGGACTCGGTCGTAAGCACGCGCTTCGACATCGTGACCTTCCGTACGGGAGCTGCACTGCTGAGCGGTCTGCGGTGTCAGGAGCGTAGGTACGCCCCGAAGCGAACGTCAACAGTTTGTTGAAAATGAAGTGGGGTGTTCCGGGCGGCGGCGACGCCTGGGCGCGACAGGACAGGTGTCAGCGCCACCGCCGCCCGGAAGTCTGGGGGAGCCGGAAGGCTCGTCAGGCGGGGGTCAGAGCTGGGCGCCGGAGAGGCGCTCGACCGCGCGCAGCAGCGCCGAGTGGTCCAGGCCGCCGTCGCCCTGGGCGCGCAGCGAGGCCACCAGCTGGGCGACGACCGCGCCGACCGGGAGCGCCGCACCGACGTTGCGGGCGGCGTCGGTGACGATGCCCATGTCCTTGTGGTGCAGGTCGATGCGGAAGCCCGGCGCGAAGTTCCGGTTGAGGAAGTTGTCCTTCTTGCGGGTCAGCACGGTCGAACCGGCCAGGCCGCCGTTGAGGACGTCGAGCGCCGCCGCGAGGTCCACGCCCGACTTCTCCAGGAAGACCACGGCCTCGGCGCACGCCTGGATGTTGACCGCCACGATGAGCTGGTTGGCGGCCTTCACCGTCTGGCCGGAGCCGTGCGGGCCGCAGAGCACGATGGTCTTGCCCAGCGCGTCGAAGATGGCCTTGGCCTCGTCGAAGTCGGCCTTGTCGCCGCCGACCATGATGGAGAGCACGGCCTCGATGGCGCCGGCCTCGCCGCCGGAGACCGGGGCGTCCAGGACGCGGACGCCCTTGTCCTTGGCGTTCTTCGCCAGGTCGACCGAGGTCTGCGGGGTGATCGAGGACATGTCGATCAGGAGGGCGCCCTGCTTGGCGTTGGCCAGGATGCCGGCCTCGCCGTAGGCGATGGCCTCGACCTGCGGGGACGCCGGGACCATGGTGATGATCACGTCCGCGTCCTTGACCGCGTCCGCGATCGAGGCCGCCGCGGTGCCACCGGCGGCGGCCAGGCGGTCCAGCTTGTCCTGCTCCAGGGTGAAGCCGGTGACGGAGTAACCCGCCTTGATCAGGTTCTCGGACATGGGCGAACCCATGATGCCGAGGCCGATCCACGCGATCGCCGGGCGGGTGGGCTGGGAAGAACCGGCAGGGTTGCTCATGGGGGTGCCTCTCTAACTGCTGTGGTACGTCAAGAAGTTCAGGGGGAGGCCGCGGCCTCAGTGCGCCGCGCGGGCCTCGGCCGGGAGCCACTCGAAGGACGCGGCCGCGTCGGCGGCTTTGTACTCCAGGCCGATCCATCCGTCGTAACCCGCCTTCGCGAGCTGGTCGAGCAGCGCCTCAAGGGGCAGCGAGCCGGTGCCCGGCGCGCCGCGGCCCGGGTTGTCGGCGATCTGCACATGGCCGGTCTTGTCCGCGTAGGCCTCGATGACCTGGGAGACGTCCTCGCCGTTCATCGACAGGTGGTAGATGTCGAGGAGGAACTTGGCGTTGCCGAGGCCCGTCGCCGCGTTGACCTTGTCGACGACCTCGATCGCGGACGGGGCGCTCACCAGCGGGTAGAGCGGCGACTCCGGCTTGTTGAGGGCCTCGACCAGGAGGATCGCGCCGATCCGGTCGGCCGCGCGGGCGGCCAGCACCAGGTTCTCCAGCGCGAGCGCGTCCTGCACCTGCGGGTCGGCGTCCTCCACCCGGTTGCCGTAGAGCGCGTTGAGCGCCTTGCAGCCCACCGAGGCGGCGAAGTCGGCCGCGACCTCGATGTTGGCGCGGAAGCGGTCCGACTCCTCGCCGGGTACGGAGAGGGCTCCGCGGTCGGGCCCCGGCAGGGCGCCCGCGTAGAAGTTCAGACCCACCAGCTGCGTGCCGGCCTCGTCGAGCGCCTTCTTCAGGGCGTCGAGCTCGGCCTGCGCCGGAGTGGGGGTTTCGATCCAGGGCCACCACAGCTCGACCGCCGTGAAGCCCGCCGCGGCGGCGGCCGCGGGGCGCTCCAGGAGCGGGAGTTCCGTGAAGAGGATCGAGAGGTTCACATCGAAGCGCTGGTCCGAGACGCGATCATGCTGAAAAAGAGGAGCCATGAGGTTCGGCGCTCCTTCCGTATTGCGGAAGTTACTTTCTGCTTGATGGAAGGTTGCAGGGTGGGCGGCGAGCTTGTCAAGGGGCCCGTCCGATCGGCCTCCCGGATCTCGCGATCCGGGCAGTAGGTTGTGCGCGTGCGATTGAGAGTGGAGTTCACGACCGAGCCCTTCGACCTGGACGAGGCGCCGCCGCATGCGGTGGCCGCCCGTGAGGTCCTGCAGACGGCGGCGCTCGACGCCGTGGACGTGGGCCCCTTCGGCAACACCGCCGAGGGCGGCGCCGACCAGGTGCTCACCGCCGTCGACGCGCTGCTGCGCAAGTCCCTGGCGGCCGGTGCCACCCGGGTGTCGCTCCAGGTCAACGTGGTGGGGGAGGGTGAGAAGTGACCGAGCCTGCCGACCACCCGCTGGTCACGGCGGTCAAGCCGCTGGTGGACGCCATGGGGGCGGAGATACTGGGCCCCGACCAGGCCCAGCCCGACGACGTGGTGCTCAGCTGGGAGGGCGAGGACGTCATCGCGGTGCGGCTGCCGCAGCTGTCGGACTCCCTCGATCACATCCTGGCCGCCATGGAGCGCCGCCACGGCAAGCCGCTGGCCGAGCTCGACCGCAAGGCCAAGCAGTCGGTCGTACGGACCCTGGAGGCGCGCGGAGCCTTCTCCGTACGCCATGGGGTGGAGACCGTCGCGTCTGCCCTCGGGGTCAGCCGCTTCACCGTGTACAACTACCTGAACAGGGAAAACGCGGCCAAAAGCGAGTGAGAACGCCCACCTGCGAGCCGTGCTCGCCGAGCCGCCGTCCGGGATCCCGGGCGGCGGCTTTTTGTTGCTCCAAGTTTTCAACAAAGTGTTGACGGGATGTTTCCGAGGGCGTTAGCTATCCGCAGCCCGTCCAGCACCCAGGCCACGGAGGCCGTTCGTGACTTCGACCTCGACGCCGGGCCTCGCCCGGTTCAACACCTCCGACGACAGCACGGCGCTCGCCGCGCTCCACGAGGTGTGCGCCAGCTCGGCATGGGGGAGCAAGCTGCTCGCCCAGCGCCCGTACGCCACCGTCGACGCGCTCTTCGCCGCCAGCGACGCCGCCATGGCCGAGCTGGACGTGAAGGACCTGGAAGAGGCGATGGCCGGGCACCCGCCGATCGGGCGGCCGAAGCCCGGCGACCCGACCTCCGCCCGCGAGCAGCGGGGGATGGCCGGCGCCACGGAAGAGCTCAAGGCCGAGATGCTCGAACTCAACCTGGCGTACCAGGACCGGTTCGGCCATGTCTTCCTGATCTGCGCCACCGGGGCCACCGGTGAGCAGATGCGCGACGCGATGAAGGCCAGGATCGGCAACACCGCCGAGGCGGAGCGCGAGATCGTGCGCGCCGAACTCGGGAAGATCAACCGAATCCGGCTGACCCGTCTCGTGGAAACAGCAGAAGAGGACAGGGACTGATGAGCACCGCCACCACCGCTTCGGTGTCCACGCACATCCTGGACACCAGCATCGGGCGCCCCGCCGAGGGCGTCGCCATCTCGCTCGCCGCCCGCTCGGGCCGCGACGCCGGGTGGGTGGCGCTCGGCGGATCCGCGACCGACGCGGACGGGCGCTGCAAGGACCTGCCGGCGCTGCCGGAGGGCACGACCCACGTACGGCTCGACTTCGAGGTCGAGCAGTACTTCAGCAAGAACGACGACCAGCAAGCCGAGGCGCAGCAGGACGCCCCCCGCGTAAGGGACAGCGGTGCGTTCTTCCCGGAGGTGGCGATCACGTTCGCCGTCGTGCCGGGCGAGCACTTCCACGTACCGCTGCTGCTCAACCCGTTCGGCTACTCCGTTTACCGAGGGAGCTAGCAGACATGACTGACATTTCCCGCCCCAATCGCCCCGTGATCCTCGGCCAGAACCAGTACGGCAAAGCAGAGAACCGCGTCGTCAAGATCACGCGGGACGGCGACACGCACCACATCAAGGACCTGAACGTCTCGGTCGCCCTCTCCGGCGACATGGAGGACGTGCACTACTCCGGCTCGAACGCGAACGTCCTGCCGACGGACACCACCAAGAACACGGTGTTCGCCTTCGCCAAGGAGCACGGCATCGAGTCCGCCGAGCAGTTCGGCATCCACCTCGCCCGTCACTTCGTGACGTCGCAGGAGCCGATCCACCGGGCGCGCATCCGCATCGAGGAGTACGCCTGGGAGCGGATCGCCACCTCCGACGCCAACTCCAAGTTCATCGGCTCGGACGAGGTGCGCCACTCCTTCGCCCGCAAGGGCCAGGAGCTGCGCACCACCCAGATCACCTTCGACGGTGAGAACTGGGAGGTCATCTCGGGCCTGAAGGACCTCACGGTGATGAACTCCACCAACTCGGAGTTCTGGGGCTACGTCAAGGACAAGTACACGACGCTGAAGGAGGCGTACGACCGCATCCTGTGCACCGACGTCTCCGCCGCCTGGCGTTACAACTGGACCAGCGACGAAGACCGGATGCCCAACTGGGAGAAGTCGTACGAGCAGGCCAAGAAGCACATCCTGCAGGCCTTCGCCGAGACGTACTCGCTCTCGCTCCAGCAGACCCTGTACCAGATGGGTTCGCGGGTCATCAACAGCCGCAGTGAGATCGACGAGATCCGCTTCTCCCTGCCGAACAACCACCACTTCCTGGTCGACCTCGAACCGTTCGGGCTCAAGAACGACAACGAGGTCTACTTCGCGGCGGACCGGCCCTACGGTCTGATCGAGGCCACCGTCCTGCGGGACGGCGTCGAGCCGCGGATCCCGGTCGACATGACCAACCTCTGACGCGGAGCGCCCCCGGACCCCGCCGCCCGGGGGCGCGTTCCCTCCCTCGGCACCCGTGGGCCTCCCGGCCCCGGCACTCAAATCCTCTAGGGTCCTGCCGTGCCCACTCATTGACGGAAAGAAGAGGAAGCACGATGGCACCATCGGCAGCCCAGCGCATCGTCATCGAGAACTGTGCGATCGCGACCGTAGACGCCGACGACACCGAGTACGCCTCGGGGTACCTCGTCGTCGCCGACAACAAGATCGAGTCGATCGGCGCGGGCAGCGCCCCGGAGGGCGTCACGAACGTGGTCCGGCGCATCGACGCCACCGGCCACCTGGTCACCCCCGGCCTGGTCAACACGCACCACCACTTCTACCAGTGGATCACGCGCGGCCTGGCCACCGACCACAACCTCTTCAACTGGCTCGTGGCGCTCTACCCCACCTGGGCGCGCATCGACGAGCAGATGGGCCGCGTCGCCGCGCAGGGCTCGCTCGCCATGATGGCCCGTGGCGGTGTCACCACCGCGATGGACCACCACTACGTCTACCCGCGGAACGCGGGCGACCTCTCCGGCGCGATCATCGGCGCCGCCTCCGAGATGGGCGTACGGTTCACCCTCGCCCGCGGCTCCATGGACCGCAGCAAGAAGGACGGCGGTCTGCCGCCGGACTTCGCCGTCGAGACCCTGGAGGGCGCGCTCGCCGGGACGGAGGAGACCGTCGACCGGTTCCACGACGCCTCGTTCGGCTCGATGACCCAGGTCGCGGTCGCCCCCTGCTCGCCGTTCTCGGTCTCCACCGAACTCATGAAGCAGGGCGCCGAGTTGGCCCGCCGCAAGGGCGTACGGCTGCACACCCACGGCTCGGAGACCGTGGAGGAGGAGCAGTTCTGCAAGGAGCTGTTCGGCATGGGCCCCACCGACTACTTCGAGTCGACCGGCTGGCTCGGCCAGGACGTGTGGATGGCGCACTGCGTCCACATGAACGACTCCGACATCGCCGCGTTCGCCCGCACCGGCACGGGCGTCGCCCACTGCCCGTCCTCCAACGCGCGGCTCGCGGCCGGTATCGCCCGCGTCCCCGACATGCTGAAGGCGGGTGTCCCGGTCGGTCTCGGTGTCGACGGCACCGCCTCCAACGAGTCCGGTGAGCTCCACACCGAGCTGCGCAACGCGCTCCTGATCAACCGTCTCGGCGCTCACCGCGAGGCCGCCCTCAACGCCCGCCAGGCGCTGCGGCTCGGTACGTACGGCGGCGCCCAGGTGCTCGGCCGCGCGGCCGAGATCGGCTCCCTCGAAGCCGGCAAGCTCGCCGACTTCGTGCTCTGGAAGCTCGACACCCTGGCCCACGCCTCCATCGCCGACCCGGTCACGGCACTGGTCTTCGGCGCCGCCGCCCCGGTGACGGCGTCGTTCGTCAATGGCAAGCAGATCGTCGAGGACAACCGGCTCCTCACGGTCGACGAGGACGCCATCGCCCGCGACACGCGGGCCGAGGCGCAGCGCCTCGCGCGGATCGCCGCGCAGGACTGATCCCGGCCCGGGATTCCCGCCCAGGAGTCCGGCCGAGGGGGACGGCCCTCGGCCGGTCGCCGTGGACCCGAGCGGGGTCCGCGGCAGCCGCGCCCGGGGGGTGCGCACCACATGGACGTGCGCACCCCCCGGGACGGTGACCCGTGCCCATCCCCGCACGGTCGCACCGCCGCTCCACGCCGCACCCCGTACCCGTACGAGACCCTGCCGTGCGCCGTACGTAACACCGCCGCATCACGCACGCGTCACACTGCACCACCTCCCTGACACCCGCGTCGCCGCCGACGCGTAACTGACCGGAGGAACCGCCCGTGGCCCCGCAGCCCAGGTTTCGCAACGATGCAGTCACTCCCGACCCCGCCACTCAGAAGCACCCGGTCGACGAGACCCTGCCCCCACTGAAGATGTTCACCAGCGGCCTCCAGCACGTGGCCGCGATGTACGCGGGCGTGGTGGCCCCGCCCATGGTCGTCGGGCCCGCCGTAGGGCTCACCGCCAAGGAGACCGCGTTCCTGATCGGCGCGAGTCTCTTCACCGCCGGGCTCGCCACCCTGCTCCAGACCATCGGGTTCTGGAGGGTCGGCGCCCGGCTCCCGTTCGTCAACGGCGTCTCGTTCGCCGGTGTCACGCCGATGATCGCCATCGGCAAGGACCGCGGCCACCAGGGCATGGCCGTCATCTTCGGGGCGGTGATCGTTGCCAGTGTGCTGGGCTTCGTGCTCGCCCCGTACTTCAGCAGGCTGCTCCGCTTCTTCCCGCCCGTCGTCACCGGCACCGTGATCACCCTGATAGGCGTCTCGCTGCTGCCGGTCGCCTTCCGCTGGGCCCAGGGCGGCAACGCCACCGCCCACGACTACGGTTCGATGAAGAACATCGGGATGGCCGCGCTCACCCTGGTCGTCGTGCTGGCGCTGCGCAGGCTGCTGCGCGGGTTCCTCCAGCAGATCGCGATTCTGCTCGGCCTGGTCGTCGGCACGCTGATCGCCGTGCCGTTCGGCATGACCAGCCTGGACGCGATCCGCGGCGCGGACGCGGTCGGCTTCCCCACGCCGTTCCACTTCGGCGCCCCGCACTTCGAGGCCGCCGCCATCGTCTCGATGTGCATCGTGATGCTGGTCTGCATGACCGAGTCGACCGCCGACATGCTGGCGCTCGGCAAGATCGTGGGGCGGCCGGCCGACGAGCGGACCATCGAGGGCGGACTGCGCGCCGACACCCTCGGCAGCGCGCTCAGCCCGCTCTTCAACGGCTTCATGGCCAGCGCGTTCGCCCAGAACATCGGCCTGGTCGCGATGACCAAGGTGCGCAGCCGCTTCGTGGTCGCCACCGGCGGCGGCATCCTCATCCTGCTCGGCCTGTGCCCGGTGGCCGCCTCCGTGATCGCGCTGGTCCCGCTGCCGGTCCTTGGTGGCGCGGGCATCGTGCTCTTCGGCTCGGTCGCGGCCAGCGGCATCCAGACGCTGTCCACGGCGGCCCTGGACAAGGGTGAGAACGCCCTGATCGTCGCGGCCGCGCTCGGCATCGGGCTGATCCCGATCGCCGCGCCGACCTTCTACGACGCCTTCCCGGAGAACGTCCGGGTGGTGCTCGACTCCGGCATCTCCACCGGCTGTGTGGTCGCGATCGTGCTCAACCTGGCCTTCAACCACCTTGGCCGGAAGGCGGGTTCGGAGGAGTCGGCGGTGTTGCCGGAACCCGTGGCGGCCGCGCACTGAGCCCGCTGTGCCCGGCCCGCGCGCGAGCGGCGCGTACGACACCCAGCCCGTGTCGTACGCGCCGCTCTCTCATGCGGGCGCCCGGATCAGTCGATGTGGTACGGATCGCCGTATACGTGCCAGTCGAGCGGTGTGTCGAGGTTGAGGTTGCCCTTCTTCAGGAACACCCGCTGCTCGGTGTCGACGCGGCTGGTGTCGCTGTGCGCCTCCTCCTGCTTCATCGCCCATACCCGGGCGTCGAGGAAGGCGTTGAGGTACTTCGTCTCGTCGCCGCCCTGAGCCGGCGGCTTCGCCTTGGCCAGGGCCTTCTTGCGGATGCTGCTGAAGCTGGTGGGGTCGGTGCCGTCGCCGTGCATGACGATGGCGTCGTAGTAGATGAACTGGCCGAGCGTGCCCACTCCGTCGGCCTTGCCCTGCTTGACGGCCGGGTCGAAGTAGACCCGGTCGCGCTCGTCGTTCTGGGCGTGCTTGAAGGCGGTCTCGGAGGCGGCCGTCTTCCAGTCCTTGGTGAAGCTGGGGTCGAGCCCGGCGTGCGAGTCGCTCCCGTTCACCTTGCGCAGCGCGGGCAGGTACTTCTGGAGCACGTTCCCGGGCTCGCGGGCGGAGTAGAGCTCGACCAGGTCCAGCATGTCGCCGGTGCCGGAGCAGAACCCGATGATCCCGGCGGTGTAGCCCCGGCCGTCGCCGATGTCCTCGATGTACTTGTACTGGCCCTTCCAGTTCAGTGAGGAGTTCTCCGCGCTGGAGACGAGCTCCATCGCGATTTCCTTCTTGGCCGGGTCGTCGAGCCCGGTCGCCGTTGCTGCCATGGGGGCATTGTGGCTGGTCACGGCGGTGGCCGTGGCCGCGGGTACGGCGATCACGGCGGCGCCGACCACAGCCGACGCGGTGATCCTGAGACGACGTGCGAGGGCGCTGCGGTGGGGGGTGAGCACCTGAACCTCCTGGGGGAGTTCGTCGTTCACTGTTTTGTTAGGAAACTTTCCTACCACTACCCCGACCGAGGCGTACAGCCTTGTGTCACAAGGAAGTTGAAGAATCCGGCCGCGTCGGGTTCAGTTCACCCGGTGAATGAATCGAGCCGGGTGGAGGCGTTCAGCGACGGTGTCTTCGCCATCGCGATCACCCTCCTGATCCTGGAAATCAAGGTCCCCCCGCACGCGGGCGACCACCTCTGGAGCGATCTGGCCGACCAGTGGCCCTCGTACGCCGCCTATGTGGTCAGCTTCCTGGTCATCGGCATCATGTGGGTCAACCACCACACGCTCTTCAGCTATGTGGCACGCGTCGACCGCACGCTGATGTTCCTCAATCTGCTGCTGCTCATGACCGTCGCGGCGATCCCATGGCCGGCCGGGCTGATGGCCGAATACCTCAGGGAGGACAACGCCTCACACGTGGCCGCCGCCGTCTACAGCGGGCTCATGGTCGTCATGGCCCTCAACTTCCAGGCGCTGTGGTGGCATGTGACCCGGACCGGCCACCTCTTCGACGAACGCGTCGACTTCACGGCCGCCCGGGCCACCCGCGCCCGCTTCGCGCTCGGCTCGCTCGCCTACCCGGCGACGGTGCTGCTCGCCTTCGTCTCGGCGCCACTGACGCTCGCCGCGCACGGGGTGCTCGCGGTGTACTACGGCTTCAACCAGCTCAGGGTCCCCACGAGGGACCCTGTCTGACGTTCCGGGCGGCCGCGGGCAGGAGCGACCCGGCCGGGGGGTGCCCAACGGGCCTTCCGGTCGGCCGGGGCGCTGCTCCTCGCCACGGCCGCCGCCGTGGCCGCCGGGCTCAGGCGGCCCAGCCCGGATCCCGCCCGCTGAGCCCGACCGCCCGGTCGAGGAGCGGGGCTTCCTTCGGCACCTCGACGACCGGCCCGAACGCGGGGGCGCGCCTCGCGTCGTCCCGGCTCGCGTCGAGGAAGCCGTGGACGACCTCCAGGCTCGCGGAGCCCGGATCGTACGGCTGGCCGGTGGCCCGCGCCAGGTCCCAGCCGTGCACGACGAGTTCGTCGAGCGCGACCAAGCCCGCGATCGCGGCGGGGAAGGTGACGCCGCCCGCCTGGGTGTCCCCGTCCCAGGCGTCCGGCGCGCGCCACGCCTCGGCCAGCGAGGCCAGCCGCCCGGGCAGTCCGGTGCGCCAGTCCGCGGGCAGCACGGGCGTGACGGACCCGGGGTCGGTGGCGGTGGAGGGCCCGAACTCCTTGCGGGCGGCCGCGTCGAAGGCGGTGGTGAGCCCGTCGATGTGCCCGAGGAGCTCGCGTACGGAGTACTTCGGGCAGGGCGTCGGCGCCCCGAGCTGATCGTCCCGTACGCCGCCGAGCAGGCGGGTCACGGCGCGGGCGGCGGGGCCGAGGTCGGGCCGGGGGGTCTGTGTGTGCGTATCCATGCCAGTGCAGACCGGGCCGGCGGCCGGAACTCATCGCGTCCGGCGGAACTTTCCCTACGGGCACGGCGCGACCGGATCCGTCCGCCCTCTTGCCGCACGCCGCCACCTGTGCGATATAGGTCTGGACCATCCCGTACGGAGGCGGAGGGAGGGACCAGTCGTGCGACACCCCGTCCGATACGCCGTGTTGGTCTGCGCCGCCCTCGCCCTCGCCGCCTGCTCGGCCACCGCCGACGAGCGGGACGGGCGCGCGCCCACCGTGCCCGGCGGGGTGACCGCGCAGGCCGGCAGCGCCACCTCCGTGCACGTCATGTGGGAGGCGTCGGCCGACGACAAGGGCGTCACCGGCTACGAGGTCCTCCAGCGGGGCGCACGGGTCAAGGCGGTGCCCGGCGAGAAGCACATGACCGACGTCGACGGGCTCGCCCCGGCGACCGCCTACAGCTTCACCGTGCGCGCCCGCGACGCCGCCGGGAACCTCTCGGCCCCCAGCGCCCCCGTGGCCGTCACCACGCCCGCCCCCACTCCCGCCGACCACGGCCCGCCCACCGCGCCGGGTGCCCTGCGGGGCCGGGCCGACGGGAGCCGCGCGGTGACGCTGAGCTGGCGGCGGGCGACGGACGACGTGGGCGTCACCTCGTACGACATCTACCAGGAGGACGTGCGCATCCACAGCGTCTCCGGCAGCGCGACCGGCGCCCGGGTCACCGGACTGCGGCCCGGGACCGTCTACACCTTCACCGTGCGGGCCCGCGACGCCGCCGACAACTCCTCGCCGGACAGCGACCCCGTCGACCTGACCACGGCGCCGGCGCCGGGCGCGCCCGCCAGTACCGCGCCCACCGAGCTGAGCGCACGTTACGGCGAGGCGGCGGGGGTGCCGACCGTGGAGCTGTCCTGGCGCCCACCGGACACGGGCGGCCCGGTCACCTCGTACCAGCTCTTCCTCGACGGACGCTTCACCACCACGATCGTGTTCGGCGCGGGCCCGCCCCCGGGCCGGGCGTCGTACACGCTCACCGTCGCCGCCGAGAAGCCGGGCACCCGCTACAGCGTCAAACTCCGGGCCCGGCTGCCCGACGGCACATGGGGCGACCTCTCGGCCCAGCGGACCGTCGTCATCGGCGGCCGGGGCGCTACGAGTTGAGCCGGCGCCCGCCGAACGCGCCCGATCCGTCCGCCTGTTGCCACCACTTCTCCAGCCCGCTCTGGTCCATCGCGCTCCAGTCCGGCGTCCGCTGGACCAGGCCGACGCCCAGTTGGCGGCCCAGCTCGACCATGGACCGGCCGGTCGCGGCCCGGCCCGTGTCGTAGGCGCGCAGCGCCGCCTGCCAGTCAGGTGTGCCGGTCAGGCACGACTCCAGGGCGGTGGCGTCCTGGAGCGCCTTGACCGCGCCGCCGCCGGTGTGCGGGCGGGCCACCGTCGCCGCGTCGCCCGCGAGGACGAGCCGGCCGCCGGCGTAGTGCGGCGCGGTGAAGTCGTACATCGGCTGGACGAAGAGCTCGTCGGCGGTGGTCGTGCGCACCAACTGGCCCCAGTAGGGCGCGAGCTGCGTGTCCGCGATGTGGGCGAGCCGGGTGTGCAGGGTGGCCGCGAGGGTGCCCGGCGGGAGGCTGGTCGGGTTGTCGAAGCGCAGATCGAGGTCCGGGGGAGGGGCGGTGTACAGCACCCAGTTGACCCGCAGCCCGCCCCGGCCGTCGGGGATGCGGTAGATGATGACGTGCCCGCCGGGGAACACGGCGTACACACAGTCCTCGTCGGGCCACAGCTCCGGAGCCATCAGCCGATCGGCCGCGAAGGCGCCCCGCCAGGCCAGATAGCCCGCGTAGGCGGGGCGCACCTCGGGCCACGCGGCCGTGCGCACCGCCGAGCGGTAGCCGTCGGCGCCGATCACCACGTCGAACCGCTCGCTCTCGCCGGAACCGGTCGCCAGCTCCACCCCGTCCGGCGTGACCTCCACCGCGCTGACGGCCGTCCCGGCCCGGAAGTCGGCCGACTTGGGCACCCGTTCACGCAGTTCGTGCCAGAGCGGACCCCAGTTGTACGTACGGAACGGGAACGGCAGCGCCCCGATCCGCCGGCCCAGCGGGGCCGAGCCGTCCTTCACGTACCAGCACCGCCGGCTCAGCTGGAGCCACGGCATCGCGGCGTCCATGTAGCCGGCCGCCTCCAGCTCCGCGTACCGGTCGTTGTGCACGGCGAGCCCGACGCCCCGGTCCGAGAGACGGCCCGGGGCCCGTTCGAACACGGTGACCTGTGCCGCGCCGCCCCGGTGTGCCGCCAGCGCCGCGGCACATCCGGCGATACTGCCGCCGACTACGGCGACCCTGCCTCCACGTAACATCCGCTCATTCTGGCAGGGCGGATGCGGCGCGGGGCCGGAGGCGAAGGATTCGCCCCGGCCCCGCGTGGGGTGACGTCGGGTCAGCCGCGCAGCTGCTCGTACGCGGGCAGCGTCAGGAAGTCCGCGTAGTCCGCGTCGAGGGAGACCTGCAGGAGCAGGTCGTGGGCCTGCTGCCAGCGGCCGGCCGCGAAGGCCTCCTCGCCGAGCTCGGCGCGGATGGCGGCCAGTTCCTCGGCCGCGACCTTGCGGGCGAGGTCGGCGGTGGCGAGCTCGCCGTTCTCGAACACCACCCCCGCGTTGATCCACTGCCAGATCTGCGAGCGGGAGATCTCGGCGGTGGCCGCGTCCTCCATGAGGTTGAAGATGGCGACGGCGCCGAGGCCGCGCAGCCAGGCCTCGATGTAACGGATGCCGACCTGGACGGCGTTGCGCAGCCCGTCGTAGGTGGGCTTGGCGTCGAGGGAGTCGATGGCGATCAGGTCGCCCGGGGCGACGGACACGTCCTCGCGCAGCCGGTCCTTCTGGTTCGGCCGGTCGCCGAGGACCGCGTCGAAGGAGGCCATGGCGATCGGGACGAGGTCGGGGTGGGCGACCCAGGAGCCGTCGAAGCCGTCGCCCGCCTCGCGGTCCTTGTCGGCCTTGACCTTCTCGAACGCGACCTTGTTGACCTCGGCGTCCTTGCGGGACGGGATGAAGGCCGCCATGCCGCCGATGGCGTGCGCGCCGCGCTTGTGGCAGGTGCGGACGAGGAGTTCGGTGTACGCGCGCATGAACGGGGCCGTCATCGTCACGGCGTTGCGGTCCGGCAGGACGAACTTGGCGCCGCCGTCACGGAAGTTCTTGACGATGGAGAAGAGGTAGTCCCAGCGGCCCGCGTTGAGCCCGGCGGCGTGGTCGCGCAGCTCGTAGAGGATCTCCTCCATCTCGTACGCGGCCGTGATCGTCTCGATCAGGACGGTCGCGCGGACCGTGCCCTGCGGGATGCCGACGTAGTCCTGGGCGAAGACGAAGATGTCGTTCCAGAGGCGGGCCTCCAGGTACGACTCGGTCTTGGGGAGGTAGAAGTACGGGCCCTTGCCGAGCTCGATCAGGCGCTTGGCGTTGTGGAAGAAGTAGAGGCCGAAGTCGACCAGGGCGCCGGGGACCGGGCGGCCGTCGAGGCGCAGGTGGCGCTCCTCCAGGTGCCAGCCGCGCGGGCGCATCACGACGGTGGCCAGCTGGTCGGCGTCCTTCAGCGCGTACGACTTGCCCGACTTCGGGTCGGTGAAGTCGATCCTGCGCTCGTACGCGTCGATCAGGTTGAGCTGGCCCAGGACGACGTTCTCCCAGGTGGGGGCGGAGGCGTCCTCGAAGTCGGCGAGCCACACCTTCGCGCCCGAGTTCAGCGCGTTGATGGTCATCTTGCGGTCGGTCGGACCGGTGATCTCGACCCGGCGGTCGTTGAGCGCGGCCGGGGCGGGGGCGACCTTCCAGTCGCCGTCGCGCACGGAGGCGGTCTCGGGGCGGAAGTCGAGCGTGGAGGTGCGGGCGATCTCCTGGCGGCGCTCACGGCGGCGGAGCAGGAGCTCGTCGCGGCGGGGCGTGAACAGCCGGTGCAGCTCGGCCACGAACGCGAGGGCCGCGTCGGTGAGCACCTCGTCCTGCCGGGGCAGGGGCTCGGCGTCGACGATGGCCAGCGGGGACGGCGCTGGTGCGGACATGTGCTGTCACTCCTTCGCGGGCGGTGCCCTCACCGTCCGCCGGAAGTCAGAAATGGCACTCGGTGCCATGACCCCGGGATGCGACTGGGGGCGCCGTCTCTGTCATTCGGGCGCTTCTGAACAGTGGATACTAGTTTCCTCATAGTGGAAGTTCAATGGTTTGTTGATATCGAGATTCTCCGGGTCGACAGACCGTGGCGCTGGGTGCCACCGCGTTCACTCCAGGTGTACCGGAGGATCAGTCCAGGCGCCCGAGATCCGCCTCCGTGTCGATGTCGTACGCCTCGGCCACATCCCCGCACTCGACGAGCCTGATCTCCACTTCGTGCGCGGCGAGATAGGCGCGCGCCCCGCGGTCGCCGTGCGCGCTCGTCGCGACCGGCTGCCAGCGGTCGGCGCCGAAGAGCACCGGATGGCCGCGCTTTCCGTCGTACGAGGCCGCCGCGAGCGAGGCCGGTGAGCTGTACGCGGCTCTGACGCGCCCGATCGCCTCCGCGCCGATGCCGGGCTGGTCCACCAGGCTCACCAGGGCCGCCCCGGCTCCCGTGCCGGCCAGCGAGGCGAGGCCGGCGCGCAGGGAGGAGCCCATGCCCTCGGCCCACTCCGGGTTATCGACCAGTACGCAGCCGTCGAGGCGGGCGCGGGCCCGTACCTCCTCGGCGGCGGCGCCGAGCACCACGTGCACGGTGGTGCAGCCGCCCTCGCGCAGCATCCGTACCGCGTGCTCCACCAGCGGGCGGCCCCGGTGCGGCAGCAGGGCCTTGGGCCGGCCGCCGAGGCGGCGTCCGCCGCCGGCGGCCAGGAGCAGGCCCACGACCTGCGGTTCATCCTTTGTTGCTTCTGTCATGACCCCACGTATACCGAATGCTCCCGCCGAATTCCGTCGACACGGTGGCGCGCGCCGGGCGTGATGGCGTTAACTGACCCGCAACTCCCGTCAGTTGACCTTCGCTGACGGGCTGTGAGCACCGGCACCAAGATGTGTGTGGGGGAAGGAACTTTGTTGCGACGCGTGGAGCAGAGGCCCGTGACCGGCGGCGATGTGGATCCCAGGGTGGCGGGGCTGCGGGTCGCCGTGGCACGGCTGCGCCGGGAGCTGGCGGGGTACCCGGGGGAGTTTCCGGACCGGGCGGTCGCGGAGGACGAGCTCGCGGCGCTGGACGCGATGGCGGTGTCCGGCGCGCCGGAGGTCTTGCGGCTGCGCCGCTCGCTGCTGTTGATCGCGGGGTCGATAGGGTCGGTGAGCGCGCTCTCCGTGGCCGTGAAGGGGGTCCGGGAGGCGGTCGACTTATTCGGCGAGCCGACGCGCTGACGCGGTGCCCGGGGTTCGTCTGCGGGCCGGTGGGGGCTGGTCGGGCCCACGCGGCGGAGCCGCAAAGTGTGACAGCCCCGCGCCCCTTTGGTTCTTGTTTGTCTGCGGGCCGTCTTGGGTTGCTCGCGCAGTTCCCCGCGCCCCTAAAGATGCCGCTCCGCGGCAATCGCCCTGGGCGCCCCGGAGGGGCGCATTCAGGGGCGCGGGGAACTGCGCGAGCAACCCACCACAACCCGCAGAACCCTCAGCCCCCGCCCCGGTCGTCCTCCACCTCCGGTGGCAGTACGTCCTGCGGCGCGTTCTGGGCGAGCAGTGCGAAGAGCTCGGCCGCCGGGTAGGCGCGGTCCGCCTCGGCGCCCGTCGGGGCCGGGGCCGCCGGGATCAGGGTGTCCGAGGCGGGCGAGTGCAGCCAGACGGCGATCAGATGGACGGCCGGCAGGTGCAGCAGCCGCACCTCCGCGTCGTCCGGCTCACGCCCGGCGGCCTCCAGCGCGGCCGCCGTCCCGGCCACGAAGGGCCCGTAGTTGAGCTGGCTGAAGACATGGCCGCCCGCCTCGTCCCGTACCGTCTCGGCGAGCGCGACCGGCCCCGAGTCGTGCTGGACGAGATAGCGCCAGGCGACCGGCCGGGCCCGGTCCAGGCCGCCCGGCAGATCGGCGAGGCCGATCACGTACATCTGGAGCGGATGCGCGAGCCGGAGCTCGTCGGCCGTCGCGGGGAGCAGCGTCGCGGTGCGGACCCGGCCGAGGCCCGCGAGGAGCTCGACCCCGGCCTCGGCGGCCGAGCGCGACTCCTGGGGTGGCTGCGGTACGTGAAGCGCCATGGTCCGTCCCTATGCCCGGGTGTAGTAGCTGTGGGTCCAGGTTCCACTGCCCTGGTAGCTGGTGGCGAGCGTGTTGTAGACCTGGTCGGACCGGCCGTAGATCGGGTCGTCGACGGCCACGATCGCGTCCGAGCCGCTCAGCGGCGCGTCCACGCCCATCGCGGTGAGGAAGTGCCCGCCGCCGGTCGACCAGCCGATCCGGACGCACAGCGGGCGGCCCGCCTTGATCTCGGACTCCACGGTCGCGAAGTCCACCCGGTTGGAGACCATCCGGTCGAAGTGGCCGACGATCCTGAGCGGATTGTCCAGCGGCTGCTGCGAGTTGCAGCCCGCGCCGCTCGCCCCGCCGCCACAGCAGTCGGTGCGCCCGGTCTGCGAGTTGGCCACCGCGCACTGGGTCCAGGTGCTGCCCGCGTTGTAGAAGAGCGCGATGCTGGTCGACACGGCCGCCCAGCACCAGTTGGTCTGCTGCTGGTGCTGCATCGCGAAGGCGAGCCGGCCGCCGTCCCACAGCCGGTAGACCGGCTTGTCGTCCAGGACCGTGATGTCGGTGACGATGTGCAGCGGCGCGCCCCAGTCGACGGTGACCACGAAGCTCACCCCGTGGTTGGGGTCGTACGGCGGGGAGTGCGGGCTGATGTTGCTGACCCGCACCGGCGCCGCGCCCACGAACCGGGGGCTGTGCTTGAGGTCGTTGGGGTCGACGCTGTACTCGGAGACCGTGACCACCACCGTCGAGTCGTGGTCGATGATGCCCCAGTTGAAGTTCAGTGCGGTACGGCCCTGGAGGCCGGCCCAGTACTGACGTGCGGTACGCGGCATCGGCCCCCCTCAGCCGTTCTGGTACTCGATGGCGACCGGCGGGCCGTCCAGGACCGTGATGTCCGTGACGATGTGCAGAGGCGCGCCCCACTCCACGTTGACCGTGAACGTGACGCCGTGGTTCGGGTCGTAGGGCGGCGAGTGCGGGCTGATGTTCTCCACCGTGATCGTGGCGGCGCCGATGAACCGGGGGCTGTGCCGGGGGTCGTTGTTGTCCACGCTGTACTCGGACGCGGTGACGATCACCGTCGAGTCGTGGTTGATGATGCCCCAGTTGAAGTTGAGTCTGGTGCGTCCTTGCAGATTCCACCAGTACTGGCGGGCTGTCTGTGGCATACGGGGCCTCCGCGCGGGTCAGGCCGGACACATGCCGCATCCATGCCCGCCGCTATCGCCCGTCACGCGTGGGCGTAGACGAAATCAGCCCGGCTGCCTGATGAGCCGGCGCGCGCCGGCCGCCGCGACCGCCGCCGTGCGCGACTCCACTCCCAGCTTGGAGTAAATATGGACGAGATGGGACTTGACGGTTGCCTGGCTCAGGAAGAGCCGCTTGCTGATCTGCTGATTGGAGAGCCCCTCGCCGACCAGCTGCAGCACTTCGAGCTCCCGGCGGGTGAGCGCCTCGGCCGGGGTGCGCATCCGGTCCATCAGCCGGTGCGCGACCGCCGGGGCGAGCGCGGACTGCCCGGCCGCCGCCGTCCGTACGGCCGCCGCCAGCTCCTCCGGCGGCGCGTCCTTCAGCAGGTACCCGGCCGCGCCCGCCTCCACGGCCGCCAGGATGTCGGCGTCCGTGTCGTACGTGGTGAGGACGAGCACCCGGGGTGCGCCCGGCCGTGCGGTGATCGCGGCGGTGGCGGCCGAGCCGTGCATCCCGGCGCCGAACTGAAGGTCCATCAGCACCACGTCGAAGCCGTCCGAGGCCGCCAGCTCCACCGCCCGCTCGGCGGTCGCGGCCTCCCCGGTCACCGTGAAGTCCGGCTCGGTGTCGAGGACGGCCCGCAGCCCCGCCCGTACGATCGGGTGGTCGTCGGCGAGCAGCAGCCTGATCGGCGCCGTGGTCACACCGCACCCCGTTCCCGCACCGGCAGCGGCAGGGTGATCGCGACCGCCGTGCCCTGGCCCGGCGCCGACTCGACGCTCAGGGTGCCGCCCAGCGAGCGCGCCCGCGACCGCATCGCCGGGAGCCCGAAGCCGCCGCTGCCCGAGGGGCGCTCGCGGCCCGGGTCGAAGCCCTTGCCGTCGTCGACGACATCCAGTGCCACCGAGGTGTCCATGAAGCTCAGGGTGATCTCCGCGCGCCCGGCCGCCGCGTGCTGGACCGTGTTGGCGAGCGCCGACTGGGCGATCCGCAGCAGCGCGACCTCGTACGGCGTCGGCAGCTCGACCGGCGTGCCGCTCACCCCGAACCGCACGGCCGGGCCGGGCGTCGAGGCGCACAGGCGCTCCAGGGCGCCGGGCAGCGAGGCCCGCTCCAGCCCGGGCGGGGTCAGCGCCCGGACGAACCGGCGGGCCTCCGCCAGGTTGTCCTGGGCGGCCGCGCGGGCCTGCTCGACGTGGGCGCGGGCCGGGTGGTCCGCCGCGAGCGCGCGCTCGGCGGCCCGCAGCAGGAGCTGGATGGAGGACAGGCCCTGGGCGAGGGTGTCGTGGATCTCCCGGGCGAGGCGCTCGCGCTCGGCGAGCGTGCCCGCCGCGCGCTCCGCCCCGGCGAGCTCGGCGCGGGTCGACACCAGCTCCTCGATCAGCTCGCGCCGCCGCTCGCTCTCGCGGTACAGCGCGTCGTAGCCGAGGACGGTCGCCACCGCCACGGCCGCGCCGAGCGGCGGCCCGATGAAGGTGCCGGGAGTGATCTGCTCACCGTGAAGCAGGAAGCTCGCGATGGCCGCGCCCGCAGTCGCCGCCACGGCGGGCAGGCCCCAGCGCTGCGGCAGCAGGTGGAGCTGGAGGAAGTAGAGGGGGAAGGCCACCCACAGGGCGTCCGGCGACAGCGCGAGCAGCACCAGCCAGACGGCGCAGAGCGCGCCGAGCCACCCGGCGCCCGCGCGGGTGCGGGGCCGCACGGTGGGCGTCAGCACCCCTGCCGCGTACACCGCCGCCATCGCGCCCACCGCCGCCAGGGCTGCCGCGTCGCCCACCGCCCGTACCGCGACGAGCGCGAGCAGCCCGGTGAGCAGCGCGTGCAGACACAGGCGCGGCAGCCGGGCGGCCGGGGTGTGGGGGCGGGAGTCCATAGGCCTTCCAGCGTAAGCGGGCCCGGCCCCGGCCCGGTCAACCGAAAGTTTGATGTGCGGATACATCCTTCGATCCGGTCGAAGTGTGCTGTGGCGCGATGTCCCGGCGGGCCCGGGCCGGAAGGCTGGAGCCATGTTCGTCGCATGGAGAGACCTCCGGTTCGCCAGGGGCCGGTTCGCGCTGATGGGCACGGTGGTGGTGCTCATCACCCTGCTCGTCGGCCTGTTGTCCGGGCTGACCGCCGGGCTGGCCCGGGACAACACCTCGGCCGTGGCCGGGCTGCCCGCCGACCGGCTCGCCTTCGCGGCGCCGCCCGGCGGCCGGGCGGTGTCGTTCACGAGCTCGGTGCTCGGCCCGTCCGTCTGGGAGGGGTGGGGGCGGACGCCCGGGGTGCGCGGCGCCGAGCCGGTCGCGATCTCCACGGTGAACGCGAAGGCAGGGGAGCGGACGGAGGCGGTGTCGGTGTTCGCCGTCCGCCCCGGTTCGGGTCTTGCTGCGGTACGGGAGGGGGGCGTGGTGCTCTCGCGGGGCGCGGCGGACAAGCTGCGGGCGGCCGAGGGGGACACGGTCACCGTCAACGGCCGCGCGCTGAGGGTCTCGGCGGTGCGCGGCGAGGACGCGTACAGCCACACGCCGGTCGTCTGGACGGCGCTCGCGCCCGGGGCCCCGGCGACCGTGGTGGCCCTGACCCTCGGCGACGGCGTGGATCTCGCGGCGGCGGACCGGGCGCTCGGCACCACGACCCGCACCCTGGACGGTGCGCTCTCGGCGCTCCCCTCCTACCGGGCCGAGAACGGCTCGCTCCAGCTGATGCGCGGCTTCCTCTTCGTCATCTCGGCGCTGGTGGTGGGCGCGTTCTTCACCGTGTGGACGATCCAGCGCAGCGGCGACATCGCGGTCCTCAAGGCGCTCGGCGCGTCCACGCCCTACCTCCTGCGGGACGCGCTGGGGCAGGCGGTGCTGATGCTGTGCGCGGGGACGGCCGCCGGGACGGGGCTCGCGGCGGCGGTCGGCGGGCTCGTCGAGAACGCCGTGCCGTTCGTCCTCGACGTACGGACCACGCTGGTGCCCGCGCTCGTCCTGATCGGCCTCGGCGTGCTCGGCGCCGGCCTGTCCATCCGGCGGATCACCGCCGTCGACCCGCTGACCGCGCTGGGGAGTGCACGATGACCGCGCCGCTGTTCCTGGACTCCGTGACGCTGACGTACCCGGACGGCGACGGGCGGCTCACCGCCCTCGACGAGGTGTCCCTGACCGTGCCGCCCGGCACGCTGACGGCGTGTGTGGGGCCGTCGGGGTCGGGCAAGTCCAGTCTGCTCGCGGTGGCGGCGACGCTGATCACGCCCGACCGGGGCCGGGTGGTGCTCGCCGGGGCCGAGACGGGGGAGCTGAGCGCGGCCGAGCGGGCGGCGCTGCGGCGCGAGCGCGTGGGGATCGTCTTCCAGCAGCCGAATCTGCTGCCCTCGCTGACGGCCGCGGAGCAGCTTCAGGTGATGGCGCATCTGGCCGGCCGGGCCCCTGGGGCTGCCCGCGCGCGAGCCCTCGAACTGCTGGACGCGGTCGGTCTCGCGGACCGGGCGGACCGGCGTCCGCACCAGCTGTCCGGGGGGCAGCGGCAGCGGGTGAACATCGCTCGGGCGCTGATGAACTCGCCGTCGGTGCTGCTGGTGGACGAGCCGACCAGTGCGCTCGATCACGCCCGGGGGGCGGCTGTCCTGGACCTGTTGGTCCGGCTCACCCGCGAGCGGGGGACTGCGACGGTGCTGGTCACGCATGACGTGGCGCATCTTGAGCGGGTGGATCACGTCGTGGAGATGGCGGACGGCAGGTTGGGTGCGGGGCGCGCGGTCGCCTGACGGTCCCTCCGGGGAGGGGCGGGTTCTTTGTCTGCGGGCTGGTGGGGGCTGGTCGCGCAGTTCCCCGCGCCCCTGAGAATGCCGCTGCGCGGCAATCCCCGGGGCGCCCCGGAGGGGGCTTTCAGGGGCGCGGGGCGGTGACATGTGCGGCTCCGCCGCGCGGGCGCGACCAGCCATCCACCGGGCCTCACCCGAACCGCTCAGCCCTGCCCCGTGTTCGCCAGCGCAGCGGAGAGTTCCTCCGCGATCCCCTGCAGGATCGGGACGATCCGATCCGTCGCCGCCTCCGTCACGCGGCCCGCCGGGCCCGAGATGGAGATGGCCGCGGCCGTGGGGGAGTTCGGCACCGGCACCGCGAGGCAGCGGACTCCTATTTCCTGCTCGTTGTCGTCGACCGCGTACCCCGCCTGCCGCACCTGCTCCAGCGCGTCGAGGAAGCCCTCGGGCGTGGTGATGGTCTTCTCGGTCGCGGCGGGCATGCCGGTACGGGCGAGCAGCGCCCGGACCTCCTCCGGCGGGGTGTGCGCGAGGAGCGCCTTGCCCACGCCCGTGGAGTGCGGCAGCACCCGCCGGCCCACCTCGGTGAACATCCGCATCGAGTGCTTCGAGGGCACCTGTGCCACGTACACGATCTCGTCGCCGTCGAGCAGCGCCATGTTCGCGGTCTCGCCGGTCTCCTCGACCAGGCGGGCCAGATACGGCCGCGCCCAGGTGCCGAGCAGCCGCGAGGCGGACTCGCCGAGGCGGATCAGGCGGGGGCCGAGCGCGTACCGCCGGTTGGCCTGCTGGCGTACGTAGCCGCAGGCCACCAGCGTGCGCATGAGGCGGTGGATGGTCGGCAGGGGCAGGCCGCTGCTGGCGGAGAGCTCGCTGAGGCCGACCTCGCCCCCGGCGTCGGCCATCCGCTCCAGGAGGTCGAAGGCGCGCTCGAGGGACTGGACGCCACCGCTCGCGGCGGATGGCTTGGAGGCGTCGGTGGTGCTGGCGCTGGACGTCGGCACGGCGCGGTCCTTTCAGCTGGCAGGCGAGGCAGCAGCCTACCTGTGTGTTCTTCGCCGTACAGTGCGTACGTGGGGCGTCCTTGCCGGTCAGAGCGGGTTTGTCCGTTCCGGTGGGGCACCCCGTGGCGATAGCTACATTCTGGGAAGCGAAAGTCTAATTCCATTGTGTGGAAACCTCCAAGACCCACGCCGTCGGCCACCGTGGGAGCCCGGACACCCTTGACGGCTCCGCGCCCGGCGTGAAGACTCCTTCAACAGTTCGTTGAAATTCGACTGGCTGGATTCCATCGCGGAAGTTCCAGGCGGAAGTTCCATCGCGGAAGTGAGGGCTCGGGTGTCCGACGTCAACCTGGTACTGCGCTCGTCGCGCGTCATCACGCCCGACGGCACCCGCCCCGCCTCGGTCGCCGTCGCCGGCGGCGTGATCGACGCGGTGCTGCCGTACGACGCCGAGGTGCCCGCCGGGGCGCGCCTGGAGGACTTCGGCGACGACGTGCTGCTGCCGGGCCTCGTCGACTGCCACGTGCATGTGAACGACCCCGGCCGCACCGAGTGGGAGGGCTTCTGGACCGCCACCCGGGCCGCGGCCGCGGGCGGCATCACCACTCTCGTCGACATGCCGCTCAACTCGCTGCCGCCGACCACCACCGTCGCCAACCTGCGCGTCAAGCAGGACGTCGCCCGCGCCAAGGCGCACGTGGACGTCGGCTTCTGGGGCGGCGCGCTGCCGGACAACGTCAAGGACCTGCGGCCGCTCCACGACGCCGGAGTCTTCGGCTTCAAGGCGTTCCTCTCGCCCTCCGGTGTGGCGGAGTTCCCCGAGCTGAACCAGGACCAGCTGGCCCAGTCGCTCGCCGAGATCGCGGGCTTCGACGGGCTGCTGATCGTGCACGCCGAGGACCCGCACGAGCTGGCGGCCGCGCCGCAGACGCCCGGCCCCAAGTACACCGACTTCCTGGCCAGCCGTCCGCGCGTCTGCGAGAACACCGCCATCGAGTCGCTGATCGCCGCAGCCAAGCGGGTCGGCGCCCGGGTGCACATCCTGCACCTGTCCTCCTCCGACGCGCTGCCGGTGATCGCCGCCGCCAAGCGCGAGGGCGTGCGGCTCACCGTGGAGACCTGCCCGCACTACCTCACGCTCACCGCCGAGGAAGTCCCGGACGGCGCGAGCGAGTTCAAGTGCTGCCCGCCGATCCGCGAGGCCGCCAACCAGGACCTGCTGTGGGCGGCGCTCGCCGACGGCACTGTCGACTGCATCGTCACCGACCACTCGCCGTCCACCGCCGACCTCAAGACCGAGGACTTCGCCACCGCCTGGGGCGGCATCTCCGGCCTCCAGCTGAGCCTCTCGGCCGTCTGGACGGAGGCGCGCAGGCGCGGCCACACCCTGGAGGACGTGGTGCGCTGGATGTCCTCCGCCACCGCCTCGCTCGTCGGCCTGGAGCGCAAGGGCGCCATCGAGGCCGGCCGCGACGCCGACTTCGCGGTCCTCGCCCCCGACACGACCTTCACCGTCGACCCCGCCGAACTCCAGCACCGCAACCGCGTCACCGCGTACGCGGGCAAGACCCTGCACGGTGTCGTCAGGTCGACCTGGCTGCGCGGCGAGCGCATCCAGGAGAACGGCACCCCCACCGAGCCCACCGGCCGCCTGCTCGAAAGGAACAACTGACGCCGTGAGCGCGCTGCATTCCATTGCCCTGGCTTCCTTCACCGGTGACGCCAGCCCCTACGGGGGCGGCGACCCGTACGCGGACTACCGCACCGCCGACTTCCCGTTCACGCACTACGCCGACCTCGCCGACCGGCGCCTGGGCGCCGGTGTCGTCGCGGCCAACGACGAGTTCTTCGCCGAGCGCGAGAACCTGCTGAAGCCCGAGGCCGCCGAGTTCGACCCCGAGCACTTCGGCCACAAGGGCAAGATCATGGACGGCTGGGAGACCCGCCGCCGCCGCGGCGTCTCGGCCGCACAGCCGCACCCCACCGACGAGGACCACGACTGGGCCCTGGTGCGCCTGGGCGCCCCCGGTGTCGTCCGCGGCATCGTCGTCGACACCGCCCACTTCCGCGGCAACTACCCGCAGGCCGTCTCCGTCGAGGCCACCTCCGTCGCGGGCTCCCCGTCGCCCGAGGACCTGCTCGCCGACGACGTGAAGTGGGTGACCCTGGTACCCCGTACGGCGGTCGGCGGCCACGCGGCCAACGGGTTCGCCGTCGACGTCGAGCAGCGCTTCACACACCTGCGCGTCAACCAGCACCCCGACGGCGGCATCGCCCGGCTGCGGGTGTACGGCGAGGTCGCCCCGGACCCGCGGTGGCTCGCCGCCCTCGGCACCTTCGACCTCGCGGCCCTGGAGAACGGCGGCCAGGTCGAGGACGCCTCCGACCGCTTCTACTCGCCCGCCACCAACACCATCCAGCCGGGCCGCTCCCGCAAGATGGACGACGGCTGGGAGACCCGCCGCCGCCGCGACAAGGGCAACGACTGGATCCGCTACCAGCTGGCGGCGCACTCCGAGATCCGCGCGGTCGAGATCGACACCGCCTACCTCAAGGGCAACTCGGCGGGCTGGGCGGCGCTCTCCGTGCGTGACGGCGAGTCGGGCGAGTGGGCCGAGATCCTGCCCCGCACCCGTCTCCAGCCCGACACCAACCACCGGTTCGTCCTCGACGCCCCGGCGGTCGCCACGCACGTACGCATCGACATCTTCCCCGACGGCGGCATCTCCCGCCTGCGCCTGTTCGGCTCGCTGACGAGCGACGGCGCGGCGCGGCTGAACGCCCGCCACCAGGAGCTGGGCGGCTGACGACACCCGCCCACGCGCGGGGCGCTCCGGCCGACAGCACCGGAGCGCCCCGCGCCCTTGGGGGGCGCGACCGGCCACAGACCCCCGCAGCCGAAAGTCTCGGACCGTACGACTTTGGTAGCGCACCCCGGCCGGAACCGGATCCCGCGCCCCTGACCTGCGTAGCGTTGGTGGCATGACACCCGCTGGTCCCGAGTACCGCTGGCTGCTGCCGTCCGCCGTCGTCGCCCCCGAACTGCCGGGCGACCGGTCCGACCGGAGCAGGCCGCGCCGTACCGTACGGGACTGGGTCGTCGACACGCTCGCCTTCGTCTGTGCCGCCGCCATCGGGCTGCTCGCCACCGACGCCATGAAGACCCCCGGCTACTCCGAGGCCGTCCAGGCGATCGACCTGCTGGCGGGTGCCCTCGCCAGCTGCACGGTCTGGCTGCGCCGGCGGTGGCCCGTGGGGCTCGCCTCGGGGCTCGTCGTCGTCACCATCGCCGAGCCGGTCGCCTCCGGCGCGCTGCTCGTCGCCCTGTTCAGCCTGGCCGTGCACCGGCCCCTCAAGCCCGCCGTCGCCGTAGTCGGCGCCGCCGCCGTGCTCAGCTCGGTGCTGCAGCCGTTCGTGCGGCCCGACCCGCACACGGGCGTGCTGGCCAACGCGGTCACCGGCACCGTGATGATCCTCCTCGTCATGGGCTGGGGCATGCTCGTACGCGCCCGGCGCCAGCTCGTCGCGGCGCTGCGCGAGCGGGCCGTGCGCGCCGAGGAGGAGGCCGCCCTGCGGGCCGAGCACGCCCAGCGCCTGGCCCGCGAGGCCATCGCCCGCGAGATGCACGACGTCCTCGCCCACCGGCTCACCCTGCTCAGCGTGCACGCGGGCGCCCTGGAGTTCCGCCCGGACGCGCCCCCGGCCGAGGTCGCCCGCGCCGCCGGGGTCATCCGCGACAGCGCCCACGAGGCCCTCCAGGACCTGCGCCAGATCATCGGCGTGCTGCGCAGCCCCGACGAGGGCGCCGAGGACCGGCCCCAGCCGACGCTCGCCACCCTGGACGCGCTGATGGCCGAGTCCCGCGAGGCCGGGATGAAGGTCACCCTGGACAGCCGGATCGGGGATCCCGCCACGGTCCCGGCGGCCACCGGGCGCAACGCCTACCGCATCGCCCAGGAGGCGCTCACCAACGCCCGCAAGCACGCCCCCGGCGCCGAGGTCGCCGTGACCGTCACCGGCCGCCCGGGCGACGGACTCACCGTCGAGGTGCGCAACCCGGCACCCGTCGGCGACGTACCGGAGGTGCCCGGGTCGGGGCAGGGGCTGATCGGGCTGACCGAACGCGCCACACTCGCGGGCGGCCGGCTGGAGCACGGGCCCACGCCCGGTGGCGGGTTCGAGGTCCGCGCCTGGCTACCGTGGGCCTCATGACCATCCGGCTGCTGGTCGTCGACGACGACCCCCTCGTCCGCGCGGGACTCACCTTCATGCTCGGCGGCCGTGACGACCTGGAGATCGTGGGGGAGGCCTCCGACGGCTCCCAGGTCGAGGAGCTGGCCGACCGGCTGTGCCCGGACGTGGTCCTGATGGACATCCGGATGCCGAACGTCGACGGGCTCACCGCCACCGAGTCCCTGCGCGCCCGCTCCGACGCCCCCGAGGTCATCGTCCTGACCACCTTCCACGCCGACGAGCAGGTGGTACGGGCGCTGCGCGCGGGCGCCGCCGGGTTCGTCCTCAAGGACACCGCGCCCGCCGAGATCGTCGCCGCCGTACGCCGGGTGGCGGCGGGCGAACCGGTGCTCTCCCCGGCCGTCACCCGCCAGCTGATGCGGCAGGTGGCGGGCGCGCCCGAGGACGCGGGAGAGGGCCGGGCGGCGCGGGCCCGGGCACGGATCGGCCAACTCGCCGAGCGGGAGCGGGAGGTGGCGGTCGCCGTCGGCCGCGGCCTGTCCAACGCCCAGATCTCGGCCGCCCTCTTCCTCAGCGTGCCCACCGTGAAGACCCATGTCTCCCGCGTCCTGGCCAAGCTCGGCCTCAACAACCGTGTCCAGATCGCGCTCCTGGTGCACGACGCCGGACTCCTCGACGACGAGGGCGACGTACGCTGAAACGAGCCGACGCCAGGGGGAAGAGGAGCCGTGCCGCTCGTCGATCTGCGGGACCACGAGGCTTCACCGCCAACCCGTATCCGTACTACGCCAAGCTGCGCACCGAAGGCCCCGTGCACCGCGTGCGCACCCGTGAGATGGACGAGGTCTGGCTGGTCGTCGGGCACGACGAGGCGCGGGCCGCGCTCGCCGACCCGCGGTTCTCCAAGGACTGGCGCCAGACCGGCGACTGGGACTATGCGTCCACCGCGGTCAGCCACAACATGCTGGAGACGGACCCGCCGCACCACACCCGGCTGCGCCGACTGGTGGCGCGCGAGTTCACCCCGCGCCGCATCGAGGCGCTGCGCCCGCGCGTCCAGGAGATCACCGACCGGCTGCTCGGCGCCATGCTGGCCGCGCCCGGCCGCACCGCCGACCTGATGGACACGCTGGCCTTCCCGCTGCCGATGACCGTGATCTGCGAACTGCTCGGCGTGCCCGACCTGGACCGGGAGACCTTCCGCAGACTCTCCAACGAGGCCGTGGCCCCCACCCAGAACGACGGGAAGAACTCCTCGGTACGGGAGATGGGCGCCTACCTCGCCGAGCTCGTCGAGGACAAGCGGTGCGACGGGCCCGCCGACGACCTGATGAGCGCGCTCATCCGCACCGGACACGAGGACGGCGACAAGCTCTCCCCGGACGAGCTCATCGGCATGGCCTTCCTGCTCCTCGTCGCGGGCCACGAGACCACGGTCAACCTCATCTCCAACGGGGTGCGGGCGCTCCTGGGGCACCCTGAGCAACTCGCCGCGCTCCGCGCCGACTTCGACGGGCTGATCGACGGCGCCATCGAGGAGATGCTGCGCTACGACGGCCCGGTGGAGACGGCCACGTACCGCTTCACGCGCGAGAGCGTCGAGTACGGCGGCACCGTCATCCCGGCCGGGGCGCCCGTGCTCGTCGCCCTCGCCTCCGCCGGGCGCGACGCGTCCCGCTACCCCGACCCGGACCGCTTCGACATCCGCCGCGCCCCGCAGAGCCACCTCGCGTTCGGGCACGGCATCCACTACTGCCTGGGCGCCCCGCTCGCCCGGATGGAGGGCCGCATCGCGGTCCGTACGCTCCTGGAGCGCGCCCCGGGCCTCGAACTCGCGGCGGACGAGGCGTCGTTGGAGTGGCTGCCCGGGATGCTCATCCGGGGGGTGCGCCATCTGCCGGTGCGCTGGTGACGTGCGGCTTTGGCGGTGCCGCGCTCACGCCTTGCGGGCGGCCGCCGCCCTGCGGCGGTGCTCGCCGCGCAGCACCAGCCCCGGCCATTCGTCGCCGTACGCGCCGCACACCGAGACCGACCACAGCGACCACTGCTGCGGCACCGAGTAGTACGGCACGAGCAACCGCGCGGTGCGCAGCCGGGACACCTTCACCGGGACCAGCGCGGGCAGCACGTCCGGCTGCTGGCCCGCCAGGATCGCCTTGCGGCAGGACGCGCAGGCGGGCCTGCGGTCGGCCGCCGCCTCACGCGGCCCGGTCCGGCGCCGGGCCCGCTGCCGGTGCTGCTTGCGCGGCGGCGGGCCGGTGTGTTCGACGGCCGCGTGCAGCGGGTTGTAGTAGCAGCGCTCCGGCGCCCTGGGTTCCGGTTGCCCGGCGCGGCGCGCGTGCAGGGCCGCGAACCGTACGAGCGCGCGCTCGGCGAGCACCGCCGCGGCGGCGAGGTCCGGCAGGTCCGCGGCCTCGTCCAGCAGCTTGCCCGCCGCCTGGAACGCGTCGAGCACCCAGGTGTAGTCGCGCTCGGCGGGCGCGTCGAAGCCGGGAGTGGGGCCGTCCTCGCTTCGCTCCACCGGGAGTTCGGCCGCGCGCAGCACCTCGCCCACGGCCGTGACCCGGGCCGACACCAGCCGCTCAAGCCGCTCGCGGGCCGTCTCCCACTCGTCCAGGACCCGCTGCTGCTCCTCCTTCGACGGCTCCCACCGGCGCCCCTCGGGCGCGGCCGGACGCACCATTCCCAGGAACCACCAACGCATCGGCACCGCACCTCCCCTCGCTGCGACCAGGGTAGAAGCCCCCCAAGCTACTGGAGAGTTAAGGTGAGCCCGCTCACTCGGCCCCCTGAAAGGACCCGCGTTGACCAGCAACGCCATTGAGGACGCCATCGTCGACCTCGCCGCCCTCGGCGAGGACTTCACGCGTGACCCGTACCCGGTCTACGCCGAGCTGCGCGAGCACGGACCGGTGCACCGCGTCCGGATGCCCGAGGGCGCGGACGCCTGGCTCGTGGTCGGGTACGAGGCGGGGCGCGCCGCGCTCGCCGACCCGCGGCTCTCCAAGGAGTGGCGCAACGCCGCGCCCGGCCTCGGGGTGAAGCCGGTCGCCTCCGGCACCACCATGCTCAGCTCCGACGCGCCCGTCCACACCCGGCTGCGCAAGCTGGTCACCAGGGAGTTCACCCCGCGCCGGGTCGAGAGCATGGCGCCGGGCATCCAGCGGACCACCGACGGGCTGCTCGACCGGATGCTCCAGGAACCGGGCCGCCGGGCCGACCTGGTGGAGGCGCTCTCCTTCCCGCTGCCGATCACCGTCATCGGCGACCTGCTCGGGGTGCCCGCCCTCGACCAGGACAGCTTCCGCGAGTGGTCCAACGCCTCCGTCTCGGCGCCCGCGCTGGCCGACCGGATGGCCGCGGCCAAGTCGATGTCGGAGTATCTGACCGCGCTCCTCGCCGCCAAGCGCGAGCAGCCCGGCGACGACCTGATGAGCGCGCTGATCACCACGGCCGACGAGGACGGCGACCGGCTCTCCGGCCCCGAACTGCTCGGCATGGCCTGGCTGCTCCTGGTCGCGGGCCACGAGACGACCGTCAACCTGATCTCCAACGGGGTCCTGGCGCTGCTCAGCAACCCGGAGCAACTGGCCGACCTGCGGGCCGACTTCGACGGGCTGATAGACAACGCGGTGGAGGAGATGCTGCGCTACGACGGCCCGGTCGAGACCCCGACGTATCGTTTCACCACCGAGCCCGTCGACATCGGCGGCACGGTGGTCCCCGGCGGCGGACAGCTCGTCCTCGTCGCGATGGCCGACGCCAACCGCGACCCGGACAAGTACGCCGAGCCGTCCCGCTTCGACATCCGGCGCGACCCGCGCGGCCATGTGGCCTTCGGCCACGGCATCCACTACTGCCTGGGCGCGCCGCTGGCCCGCCTGGAGGCGCGGATCGCGATCCGCTCGCTCCTTGAGCGGTGCCCGGGCCTGGCGCTCGACATCCATCCGGCGGCGCTGACCTGGCGGTCGGGGATGCTGGTGCGCGGCCCGGAGAGCCTGCCGGTCAGCTGGTGAACCCCGGCCGCCGGGCGCTCATCCGGTGAACTCCGCGAGGGCGACCGGGCGGCGCTCGTGCCGGGAGCGCTCGCACGCCTCCGCGACGCGCAGCGCGTGCAGGGCCTCCCGGCCGTCGCAGGGGTTCGCCAGCTCGCCCCGTACCACCCGTACGAAGGCGTCGAGCTCGGCCCGGTAGGCGGGGGCGAAACGCTCCAGGAAGCCGGGCCAGGGGTCGGCGGCGGGCCCGGGCGCGCCGGGCTCGGCCGAGGTCAGCGGGGTGCGCTCGCCGAGACCGACGGCCAACTGGTCGCGTTCCCCGGCCAGTTCCATCCGTACGTCGTACCCGGCGCCGTTGCACCGCGTCGCCGTCGCCGTGGCGAGGGTGCCGTCGTCGAGGGTGAGCAGGGCCGCGGCCGTGGCGACGTCCCCGGCCTCGCGGAACATCGCGGGCCCGGCGTCCGAGCCGGTCGCGTACACCTCGGTGACCTCACGGCCGGTCACCCAGCGCAGGATGTCGAAGTCGTGGACCAGACAGTCCCGGTAGAGCCCGCCGGAGAGCGGCAGATACGCGGCGGGCGGCGGCGCCGGGTCCGAGGTGATCGCCCGCACGGTGTGCAGCCGCCCCAGCCCGCCGTCCCGTACGCGCTCGCGGGCCGCCGCGTACCCCGCGTCGAAGCGCCGCATGAATCCGATCTGGAGGACCGTTCCCGCGCTCTCCACCTCGTCGAGCGCCGCCAGCGTCCCGGCCAGGTCCAGGGCGATCGGCTTCTCGCAGAAGACGGGGAGCCCCGCGCGGGCCGCGCGGGCGATCAGGCCGGCGTGCGCGGCGGTCGCCGAGGCGATCACCACCGCGTCCGGGCCGGCCGCGAAGAGCTCGTCGACCGTGGCGGCCGTGGCCCCGGTCCGCGCGGCGGCCGCGGCGGCCCGCGCGGGGTCGGCGTCGGCGACGACGAGCTCGGTGACCGAGGGATGTCGGGCCAGCACCTCCGCGTGGAAGGAGCCGATACGTCCCGTTCCGATGAGTCCGATGCGCATGGCCAAAAGGTGACGGCGCCCGGTCGTCCTGTCAAGAGTTTGTCCTGACAATCAGACTTCACGACTTCCCGTCAACATGGCCCGAGCACTACGCTCACCTCGTGTCCAAGCAGCCCAGAACCGCGCCGGATCCCGCCGTGCCGCTCCAGCTCAGCGTGGACCGCACCAGCCCGGTCCCGCTCTACTTCCAGCTGTCCCAGCAGCTGGAGGCGGCCATCGAGCGGGGCACCCTCACGCCCGGCAGCCTCCTCGGCAACGAGATCGACCTCGCGGGCCGCCTCGGCCTGTCCCGCCCCACCGTCCGCCAGGCCATCCAGGCCCTGGTCGACAAGGGCCTGCTGGTGCGCCGCCGGGGGGTGGGCACCCAGGTGGTGCACAGCCAGGTCAAGCGCCCGCTGGAGCTGAGCAGCCTCTACGACGACCTGGAGGCGGCCGGGCAGAAGCCCGCCACCAAGGTGCTGCGCAACACAGTGGAACCGGCCACCGCCGAAGTGGCGGCGGCGCTGGGCGTGCCCGAGGGCGACGACGTCCATCTGGTGGAGCGGCTGAGGTACGCCCACGAGGAGCCGATGGCCCAGCTGCGCAACTACCTGCCGGGCGGGCTGCTCGCGCTCGACACCGTACAGCTGGAGGCCACCGGCCTGTACCGGCTGATGCGCGGCGCGGGGATCACCCTGCACAGCGCCCGGCAGTCGGTCGGGGCGCGGGCCGCGACGGCCGCCGAGGCCGAGCTGCTCGCCGAGACCGAGGGGGCTCCGCTGCTGACGATGCAGCGCACCACGTTCGACGACACCGGGCGGGCCGTGGAGTTCGGCACGCACGTCTACCGGGCGTCGCGGTACGCCTTCGAGTTCCAGCTGCTGGTGCGGCCGTGACCCGGCGCGGGAGCGGGCCGGGTAAGAATGTTCGGACAAAGTATTGACGTGTCCGTCCGTGCGCCGCTACTGCTATCTCCCGGGGGACAACCCCCGGACCCCCAGCCGGAAAAGCAGGCCATTCCACGGGAGCAGTAACCCACGTGCCGCGTAGCGCGGCCGGGACGGAAGGCGGACCCCATGCGCATACCCCGCACGGCAGCCACGGCGACGGCGGTGGTCGCGGCCCTCGCACTCGCGGTCGCTGGATGCAGCAGCTCGGGCGGCAAGAGCTCCGAGGAGAAGACGCAGGACGCCGGGGGCGGCGGCAAGGGCGTCTCCACACCCCGGATGAAGATCGCGATGATCACCCACTCGGGCGAGGGCGACACCTTCTGGGACATCGTCCAGAGCGGCGCGAAACAGGCCGCCGCCAAGGACAACGTCGACTTCCTCTACTCGGCCGACAAGGAGGGCCAGCAGCAGTCGCAGCTGATCCAGGCGGCCATCGACCAGAAGGTCGACGGGATCGTGGTCACCCTGGCCAAGCCCCAGGCCGTCCAGGACGTCGTCAAGAAGGCGGTCGCGGCGGGCATCCCGGTCGTCACGATCAACTCCGGCGCCCAGTACTCCAAGCAGCTCGGCGCGATCGGCCACATCGGGCAGGACGAGGGCGTCGCCGGCGAGGCGGTCGGCGAGCAGCTCAACGCGAACGGCAAGAAGAAGGCCGTCTGTGTGATCCACGAGCAGGGCAACGTATCGCTGGAAGAGCGGTGCGCCGGGGTGAAGAAGACCTTCAAGGGCTCGGTGGAGAACCTGAACGTCGACGGGACCAACACGCCCGCCGCCACCTCCTCCATCGAGGCGAAACTCCAGGCCGGCAGGGACATCGACGCGGTGGTCACGCTCGGCGCGCCGATCGCGGCCGCCGCGGTCAAAGCCAAGGGCGACGCGGGCAGCTCCGCCGAGGTCGACACGTTCGACCTCAACGCCGCCGTGATCAAGCAGTTCAAGGCCAAGGAGATCGGCTTCGCGGTCGACCAGCAGCCCTATCTCCAGGGGTATCTCGCGGTCGACGAACTGTGGCTCCTGAAGTCCAACGGAAATGTCGTCGGCGGCGGCAGGCCGGTCCTCACCGGCCCCGCGATCGTCACCGAGAAGGACGTGCCGGCGCTCGAGAAGTACACCGCTCGCGGTACCCGATGATCCGCCGCCGACCTCACGTGACCCATACTTGGGCGGCCGGGGCAGGTCCGCACCAGTCCCGGACGCACCTGGGAGTACAGCAAGAGGAGCACGGCGTCGTGGCAAGGGTTCGGACAGGGGTACGCGCGATCGGCGCGGTGCTGGCGGCGGTGCTCGGAGCTTCCCTGGTGGGATGCAGCAGCACCGGGGGCAAGCGCGCCGAGGACGCGCGCAAGGCCGCCACCGCCCAGGGCAAGGCGGCGGTGAACACCCCCCGCTGGAAGATCGCCATGATCACCCACTCGGGCGACGGCGACACCTTCTGGGACATCGTCCAGAGCGGCGCCAAGCAGGCCGCCGTCAAGGACAACATCGACTTCCTGTACTCGCACAGCGACCAGGGGCAGCAGCAGGCGCAGTTCGTGCAGGCGGCCATCGACCAGAAGGTCGACGGGATCGTCGTCACGCTCGCCAAGCCGGACGCGATGAAGGACGCCGTCGCCAAGGCCGTCAAGGCCGGCATCCCGGTGATCACCGTGAACTCGGGCTCCGAGAAGTCCAAGGAGCTCGGCGCGCTCACCCACATCGGCCAGGACGAGACCATCGCGGGCGAGGCCGTCGGCGAGGAGCTCAACAAGCGCGGCAAGAAGAAGGCGCTCTGCGTCCTGCACGAGCAGGGCAACGTCGGCCACGAGCAGCGCTGCGCGGGCACCAAGAAGACCTTCAAGGGCGATCTGCAGAACCTCTACGTCACCGGCACCAACATGCCCGACGTCCAGTCCTCCATCGAGGCCAAGCTCCAGGCCGACAAGTCCATCGACTCCGTGGTCACCCTCGGCGCGCCGTTCGCGGACACCGCCGTCAAGGCCAGGAACTCCGCGGGCAGCTCCGCCGAGGTCGACACCTTCGACCTGAACGCCAAGGTCGCCTCCGAGCTCAAGGACGGCACCCTCGGCTTCGCCGTCGACCAGCAGCCCTACCTCCAGGGGTACGAGGCCGTGGACCTGCTCTGGCTCTACAAGTACAACGGCGATGTGCTCGGCGGCGGGCTGCCGGTGCTGACCGGACCTCAGATCATCACCAAGGACGCCGCCGCCGAGCTGGAGGAATACACGAAGCGGGGGACCCGATGACCGCCACAGCGCCAGCGCCCGCGTCCGCCAAGGACGAGCGGCTGATCCACCGGTCCGTGCTGCGCAAGCTGCTCGGCCGCCCGGAGCTCGGCTCGGTCGTCGGCACCATCGCCGTCTTCGTCTTCTTCTCGATCGTCGCGGACAGCTTCCTGCGAGCCTCCAGCCTCTCGACCGTGCTGTACGCGGCGTCGACCATCGGCATCATGGCGGTGCCGGTGGCGCTGCTGATGATCGGCGGCGAGTTCGACCTGTCGGCCGGTGTGCTGGTGACGACGTCGGCCCTCGTCTCGTCGATGTTCAGCTACCAGATGACGGCGAACGTCTGGGTGGGCGTCGGGGTCTCGCTGCTGACCACGCTCGCCCTCGGCGCCTTCAACGGCTTCATGCTGACCCGTACCAAACTGCCCAGCTTCATCATCACGCTGGGCACCTTCCTCATGCTGACCGGTCTCAACCTCGGCTTCACCAAGCTGATCAGCGGCACGGTCTCCACGAAGTCCATCTCCGACATGGAGGGCTTCGGCTCCGCGAAGAAGGTCTTCGCCTCCCAGCTGAGCGTCGGTGACGTCGACCTCAAGGTCACCATCCTGTGGTGGTTCGGTCTGGTCGCGCTCGCCACCTGGATCCTGTTGCGCACCCGCTTCGGCAACTGGATCTTCGCGGTCGGCGGCGAGGCCGACGCGGCCCGCGCGGTCGGCGTACCGGTCTACAAGACCAAGATCGGCCTGTACATGGGCGTGGCGTTCGCCGCCTGGATCTCCGGCCAGCACCTGCTCTTCTCGTTCGACGTCGTTCAGTCCGGCGAGGGCGTCGGCAACGAGCTGATCTACATCATCGCGGCCGTCATCGGCGGCTGTCTGATCACCGGCGGCTACGGCTCCGCGATCGGCTCGGCGGTCGGCGCGTTCATCTTCGGCATGACCAGCAAGGGCATCGTCTACGCCGAGTGGAACCCGGACTGGTTCAAGTTCTTCCTGGGAGCGATGCTCCTTCTGGCCACCCTGCTCAACGCATGGGTGCGCAAGCGGGCGGAGGCGACGGCATGACGGACGCGACCCTGACCAAGAGCACCGGGAGCAGCGAGAGCGCCCTCGTGGAGCTCGACGACGTCAGTAAGTACTACGGCAACATCCGCGCCCTCGAAGGCGTCTCCCTGGAGGTCCACGGCGGCGAGATCACCTGCGTCCTGGGTGACAACGGCGCCGGCAAGTCCACCCTCATCAAGATCATCGCGGGGCTGCACCGGCACGACGCCGGCGCCTTCCGCATCGAGGGCGAGGACGTCTCGCTCGGCAACCCGCGCGAGGCGCTCGACCGGGGCATCGCCACCGTCTACCAGGACCTCGCGGTCGTCCCGCTGATGCCGGTGTGGCGCAACTTCTTCCTCGGCTCCGAGCCGACCAGGGGCGCGGGCCCCTTCAAGCGCCTCGACGTCGACCTGATGCGCCGCACCACCCACGCGGAGCTGCTGCGCATGGGCATCGACCTGCGCGACGTGGACCAGCCCATCGGCACCCTGTCGGGCGGCGAGCGCCAGTGCGTGGCGATCGCCCGCGCGGTCTACTTCGGCGCCAAGGTCCTGGTCCTGGACGAGCCCACGGCGGCGCTCGGCGTCAAGCAGTCCGGCGTGGTGCTCAAGTACGTGGCGGCCGCCCGGGACGCGGGCCTCGGCGTGGTCCTCATCACGCACAACCCGCACCACGCCTATCTGGTCGGCGACCGCTTCGTCCTGCTCAAGCGCGGCACGATGACCGGCAGCCATCTGCGCAGCCAGATCACCCTGGACGAGCTCACCCGCCAGATGGCGGGCGGCAGCGAGCTGGAGGAGCTCAGCCACGAGCTCCAGCGGGCCCCGGAGCCGGACCTCGGCGCCCGGCCCGCCGACACCGCCACGTAACGGCCGGGGCGGGCGGGGCGGCCGGGGCGGCACGGGCGCGCGAGGTCGGCTCCCGGCCGGGGTGGCAGAATCGGGCACGGCGGGCGCCGTCCGCCGCCGGTCACCCCGGCTCCCCGAGACCTCCAGGGACGACACCAGTCGTGCGAGCACTCCAGGACACCCCTCCGACTCCGCGAAGGGGTGCGGCCCGATGAACACCTACCGAGGCTCCGCCCGGGCCACCGTCCTGCGTACAGTCGGCACCCGGGAGCGCCGCTCGCACCTGACCGCCCCCCGCGTCCCCACCGTCGGCATCGACATCGGCGGCACCAAGGTGATGGCGGGCGTCGTCGACGCCGACGGCACCATCCTGGAAAAGATCCGCACCGAGACGCCGGACAAGTCCAAGAGCCCCAAGGTCGTCGAGGACACCATCACCGAGCTGGTCCTGGACCTCTCGGACCGCCACGACGTGCACGCCGTCGGCATCGGCGCGGCCGGCTGGGTCGACGCCGACCGCAGCACCATCCTCTTCGCCCCGCACCTCGCCTGGCGCAACGAGCCGCTGCGGGACGCCCTGCAGTCCCGCCTCGCCGTCCCGGTCATGGTCGACAACGACGCCAACACGGCCGCCTGGGCCGAGTGGCGGTTCGGCGCGGGCCGCGGCGAGGACCACCTCGTCATGATCACCCTGGGCACCGGCATCGGCGGCGCGATCCTGGAGGACGGCCGGGTCAAGCGCGGCAAGTACGGCGTGGCCGGCGAGTTCGGCCATATGCAGGTCGTGCCCGGCGGCCACCGCTGCGCCTGCGGCAACCGCGGCTGCTGGGAGCAGTACAGCTCCGGCAACGCCCTGGTCCGCGAGGCCCGCGAGCTGGCGGTCGCGGACTCGCCGGTCGCGTACAACATCCTGGAGCGGGTCAAGGGCAACATCCCCGACATCACCGGGCCGCTCATCACCGAGCTCGCGCGCGAGGGCGACGCCATGTGCGTCGAGCTGCTCCAGGACATCGGCCAGTGGCTCGGCGTCGGCATCGCCAACCTCGCGGCCGCCCTCGACCCGTCCTGCTTCGTCGTCGGCGGCGGTGTGAGCGCGGCCGACGACCTGCTGATCGGCCCCGCCAGGGACGCCTTCCGGCGCCATCTCACCGGCCGTGGCTACCGCCCCGAGGCCCGTATCGCCAAGGCGCAGCTGGGCCCCGAGGCGGGCATGGTCGGCGCCGCCGATCTGGCCCGCCTGGTCGCCCGCCGCTTCCGCCGCGCCAACCGCCGCCGGGTGGAGCGCTACGAGCGGTACGCCCAGGTCGCCGAGGCCGTACGCAAGTCGAGCTCCGCCCGCACCACCCAGGAATCGCCGTGATGACCCCCGCAGACCGGCCGGCCGTGCCGCGCCAGTCCCCGCCCCCGGACCTGCCCCCGGCCCCCGAGGACCGCCGGCACATGATCCGCCGCCGCTGGCTCACCGCGGTGATCATCGTGCTGCTCATCGGGGTCCCGGCCGGCTACCTGGCCATCTCCGCCGGTCAGAGCCGCGACAGCGGACGCGACAAGGAGTCGGAGGCCTCGGCGACCGGCCTCCAGAACGACTGGCCGTCCAAGACCCAGCGCCGCATCTACGACGTGCCGGTCCCGTCCTCCGCCACGGACGTCAAGTACTTCGAGACCAACAGCTGGGCGGTGAGCAAGCTGTACGTGCAGTTCCGCACCACCGCGGCCGGTCTCGCCGAGTTCCTCAAGGACTGCGGCACCAGCACGGCGGCGCTGCGGCCCGGTTCGGTGGCGATCGGCACGTCCGACGCGCAGAAGGTCGGCTGGTCGTTCCCGTCCGGCCACGACTGGGCGGGCACCCGCCACGCCCAGAAGGACCCGCTGCCCACGCAGGACATCACGGTGGACGAGAGCGACCCCGACAACCCGGCCGTCTTCGTGGTCTCCACGGCGACGCCGTGACCGGGCGGGCGCGTCGCGCGACCGCCTGACCGGACGGTAGCCCGTGGGCCGGGCATCGGGCAGTCTTCTCGCCGGAGGAGACGACCTGAAAGTGATGTTGAGGACCGCCACCGAGGAGGGGGCGTTCCCGTTCACGACGGCTGTTTGGAAGGACCCTGCGGCGAGGTCGTACTTCAAGGACGGATCGACGGGTGCCGTTTCCGGCCGGGGTGGCTATGTCGTGCTCCCGCAGGCGTGCTGGGTGAAGGTCGGAAACGTCCAGGGCGGTCGTGTGGTGCGCCCGGCGGAACACACCGTCGCCACGGTCGAGGCCGCCATGGAGCACGGCACGGCAGACCGCATGGGACTGGCGCGGCTGCTCGTGAACACGGCGCGGATGCTCGTGAACACGGCGCGGAAGACCGCGAAACAGGCGGACTGCGACACCCCGGACCTGCGCGCCCCAGCGCCCTGTCCGAGCCCACCGAAGAACACCCGACACGCGCGCGCGAGGTCTGCGGACTGCCCGGCTTCACACTGCCCCGTGACGGCGTCATCGCGAGCGTGGCCGAACCCGGTCAGGAACAGCTGAACCACCAGACCGGAACGTGGACATGCGACCTGGCCCTGGACGGAAGCGCCGACGCGCGCCTCTCCCTCACCGCCACTTCTGAGGCGACCCTCGCCCGGGCGGCCCTGAACCGACCGGGCACCTTCACAGACCTCCCCAGCGGCAAAGGACTCACCTCCCCCCGCCAGGAGGCGGTACTGCACTGCACCGACGGGGACGTCTGCTTCACCGCCCACTGGAACACCGCGTACGCCAATGCCCTTCGCAAGCACACAGGCGGTGACGTATCCAAGGCCGCAGACCTCCGGCGCGCCACCCTGCAGAACTTCCTCAACGCGACCGCCGGCTCTCACTCCTGCCCGAACGTAACCCTGATGTAGCGCGGGGAGGCCGAAGTGCCGAACAGGTACGTGAAACTCGCGGGGTTCGATCGGAAGCTGGACCTCACTGAGCCGGATCTTGGAGTGGCAGGCGGGGCCGTGCCCCTGGAACGCTTGTTGGCAGACCGCCGATTGCCCGGTGGAGCGGGCCAGCAGGGGTGGGGTTCGGCTCGGACACGGCTGTCTCTCTGCTGATCGCGGTGGGGGAGAACCCGGACCGCCTGGACAGTGAGGCGTCCTTCGCCGCTTTGTGCGGAGTCAGTCCAGTCGAGCGTCCTCGGGACGCCGGCAGTACCGTTGGCTCAACCGTGGTGGCGATCGTCAGGCAGATGCCGCGCTCCATCGCATCGTGTTGAACCGTCTGCGGGTCGAGCCGCGCACTCAGGACCATTACGAGCGCCGGGTCAAGGAGGGTAAGACCCGTCGCGAAAACGTCCGTTGCCTCAAGCGCTATGCGGCCCGCGAGGTCTTCCACCTGGTCAGACAGCTACAGCCAGGACCCCGCTCATAGGGACCGTCGTCGTAACAATCACCCCACGTGATCAGCCCTCCCCACCCGGGGAGCTCAACTGGCCTCCGGTGGGGACCGGTTGTCCACGGACGGCTTCGGCCTCGTGTCTGTCGGGCAGTGGGACGCGGCGGACGTAGCGACTGATGCGGTCGACCAGCGCGGCGACGGCCTCGGACCGGAGGCAACTGGCGTACGGACCTCACCCACTGGCCCGAGCGCCCTGGCAGCGGAGACCACCCGCACCTGAGGCGGCCACCGATCCCTTCCCTATGCTGACGGCATGATCAATGTGCCGATTTCAGCGCTGGAAGTCGCAGTGGTCGAAGCAGGGACCCGTGGCGTGGAGACCCTGCGCGACAGCGCCAACTTCGCTCGCAGGCTCGAACTACTGGGGTATCACCGGATCTGGTACGCCGAGCACCACCATTCGCCCGCGATCGGCGCCTTCCCGCCCGTGGTGCTGATCGCTCATGCTGCGGCCTCGACCTCAGCCATCCGGCTCGGGTCGGGCGGAGTGCTGGCGCCCAACCACGCGCCCATAACGCTGGCGGAGCAGTTCGGAACACTGGCCGCGTTGCACCCGGACCGCATCGACCTGGGTATCGGCCGCGGCCCCGGCACCTTCGACGAGGCCACCGCGCGGGCACTGCGCCGCGGAGCTGGACCGGCGACGGACGCGCAGTACCACGACGACGTCGCTGCGATCCTGTCGTTCCTGGTCGACGAAGTGGCACTCGGCCCGCTGCCGGAGCCATGGCTGCTGTGCTCCAGTACCGCAGGTGCCGCCCTCGCCGCGCGACTCGGCCTGCCGATCGCCGTCGCACACCACATCCGGCCCGACAACACCTTCACGGTGCTGGAGCGCTACCGGGCGGCGTTCATCCCGTCCCGCTGGTGCGAGCAGCCCCGCGTTGTGGTGTGCGTGGAGGCGATATGCGCTGAAACGGAGAAGGAAGCGGCGTGGCGAGCCGGGCCCATGGACGTCGTCAAGGCCGGGCTGCTCAAGGGGCTGAGCGAGATTCCCTTCCCCACGCCCGCGGATGCCGCCACTCATCCCTTCACGGCGGAGGAGCGACAGGCGCTTGCCGGTTTCCGTGCGCAGCAGGCGTGCGGGACGCCCGAGGCCGTCGTACGCCGGCTCGCGCAACTGGCCGCCGAGACCGGAGCAGACGAACTCATGCTGACCACACCTGTCTACGACCTCGACGCCCGCGTGCGCTCCTACGACCTCATCAAGAAGCACTGCGAGGCCACGAATGCACCGTGACAACCGCGCGGCACCGAACCGTCCGTCCTGCCCCGCCCACCAGCGCTGCCCCGCGCGCCGCATCAAGGAGGGCATGACCCGACGCGCGATCGTCCGTTGCCTCAAGCGCTATGCGGCCGGGAGGTCTTCAACCTGGTCAGACAGCTACAGTGAGGACGCCGCTCATAGGGGCCGAGTGATAGCGCGTGATAGGTGAGGGCCCCCGGCTGGCTTGCTCCTACGTTCGATAGCGAGGAGGTCGCGGACATGATGTGGGGCGACGTGGGCACCCTGTACTGGTTGATCCGTCCGCAGGACCTGGCCGAGCGGCGGTTCGATCGCGCCATGTTCACCTGGCAGTGCAGCTGATGACTGCCTCGCCTCCTGCTTGGGGCGTGCACTACACGCTCTGTTTGCCCACCGAAGCTGCCGCCAGGGATGCCGCAGCCGAGCTCGTTGCGATGGGGCACCGCCTGACAGCCGTCCGGGTACACGATCACTTCCGATTCGAGCCGTCGAGCTTCTGGTACGGCAAACCGCCGACGGATCCCGAACTGGAAGGCTGGTGGCAGGTCTTCTCGCTGGCCGTCTACAGCGGTCACGACCGCATGGCGCTCGAGCCGTTCCTCCGGAGCGAGCGCATACGGGTGGCGCAGCTCGCCAGGGTGCACGGCGGCTTTTATCAGGGCTGCAGCGAGGGCCACGCGGAGACCCTGGAACGCGTCTTTCCAAGGGCTGGGCTGCTTCACGAACAGGACCGAGCCGAGGTGCCCCTGCCCACCCCGATGCCCGCAGAGCCTGCTCGCCCCCCAGCCGCTCCAGCCTGGCCCAGCAGTGAACTCGGTGAGCCAGGGTTCGTGGTCCAAGCCGTCGTCACCGCTGCAGAGCGCCTGTACCGCACAGAAGAGAACGCACCAGCTGCGGCGGCATGGCTGCTCGCCGAGAACTTCGCGTTCGGTGAGCCCTATGAGACCGCGTACGGCTTCCTCGGTGACCTCGCGGATGCCGTGGCCCATCAGGGAACCTGCACCGACACCACCGTGGAAGCCATCCCGTTCCTGGCAGAACTGATCCAGGACGACGCCGTACCCGTCGCCTGCCGGTTGATCCTGCTCGACGACCTTCTGCGCCTGTCGGTGACTGGGCCTTCGCTGGCAGTGTCTCTGGCGGACCGGACCACCGCCCTGGGCACCGCACGGCAGGAGCCGCCAGCTGACGAGCTGACGCGCCGTGCCATCGGCCGCGAACTGCCGCGCCTGCTGACTCTCTGGGACAGAGAGAGCGACGCGGTCCGCTTCACCCTTGCCGCACTCGCCACCGTCTACGGTGAGCAGAGCTGGCCAGTGCGATCACGGCTGGCCGAACTTCACGCTCCGGCAGACACCTCCCGTGGCCAGATCGTGGCACTCGTGACGGCGTTGGCCGACGCCGATGAAGACGCTCTGGCGCAGGTGCTGGGCCGGCTGTCCGCATGGCTGCCGCATGTCGAGGAGGAGATGTCCAGCCCGAACGTGCCCCTGCGCGACCTTGCCCTTGCCGTTCTCCCCGATCTCGTCATGGGGGAGGTCGAGTCGGCCATCGGCCTGTGAGACCTGACGACGGGCGTCAGCCCAGCGCATGGGGAGACGGCGAGCTGTTTCGGGCAGGATGGGATCCCATGGGTGGGAGAGACAAGCTGCTTGAGCTTCTGCAACATGCGGGGCTGGAAGTCGTGGGGGACTGGCGGATCGAGGAGGTACTGCCGCCCCGAGCTGCTTGGCGACCGGTGATTTCGGGCGACACCACGCCGGCCGTGGCCGTGCGGGCAGACCTGCCCGACCCGGTCGTCGAGCTCAACGCGCAGTGGCACCGGCTCGCGACCGACAACGGGGTCGTTGGCGAGGACGGCGTATTCCTTATCGATGTCGCCGGCGACTGGACCGGCTGTGCGCCCAGGCGCTGGGCCCGGGTGCGACTCACCGGTGAGTGGGACCTCGCCGGTGTGCTCGGTGAGCGGCCCGGGCAGCCGGAATTCCTCACGCTCTCGACGGACGGCAACAGCCTGATCGGGGTGACCACCGAGGAGGACGAGGTCTGGTTCATCCTCCTTGACCACATCCGGGAACGGCAGGAGGCAACCGCGCGGGCGGCGGCCCAGGAGACCCCAGGGGAGCGGGAGGCCGCTTGGGCGGAGCTGTTTCGGGGACCGGGGCCTTCGGAGCGGCTGTGCGAGCTGTGGGCGCACGGGCTGGCACTCAACCCGGCCACACCCGACGACCTCCTCGCCCGCCTCCTGGGCCTGTCGCACCACATGATGTGGCGCCCACTGCCGACCGCAGTCGTCGAGGCGGCCATGGTCCACCCGGATCCGAAGGTGCGGCAGCATCTGGCCGAGGTCCAGCCGAACATCACGACTGAACAATGGGCGCGCTTGATCCTGGGCGAAGAAGAGCCCCGTAACCGGTGGATCCTCACGCTGCTCGCGGCGGACCGGCAGGTCGAACTCACCGACGCCGCGTACGAACAGCTCGCGGCGGACCCGTCGGCACGGATCCGCGAAGAGGCCGCTCGCCTTGCCGGACTGCCCGTGCGGACACTCACCGCTCTGACCGCCGACGTCGCGTGGTCCGTACGGGCCGCGGCCTGCCCAAGGGCCTGGCCTTATCTGGGGAGTGTGGCTAGACGCGCGCTTCTCGACGACGCCTCCGGGAAGGTCCGCATCGAGGCGCTCCTCCAGTACCACCGGGAGCACCCGATGGCCCGATCCGCCTTTGGTGCCAAGGGACTTGAGGCCACCGAACTACAAAGCCGTGCGGTGAAGACCTGCCGTCTGGAGCGCTCCCTCACCGAACATCTGGCCCACCACGGTGAATCGGCCCAGCGTTGCATGCTCGCGGGCAACCCGCACCTGGACCCGGACCTGGTCAACATCCTCGCCCACGACCCCGACGAGAAGGTCCGCTCTGCGGTGGCCGTACGCTCCGACCTCACCGAGGAACAGCGGGCGGCCATCGATATCGACTTCGACCCGCGCGTCCATCACTACCCGCTCGACTGGGTCGTCGCGCTGCACGAGGACCCCGCCGAGATGCGCCGCTTGGCCGCCTCCTCTCACCCTCTCGTACGCAGAAGCGTCGCCCGGGCCCGGCGCCTCCCGCCCGACGTCGTCGAACTCCTCGCCCGCGACGAGGACCGTGTCGTACAGCTCTTCCTCGCGGAATCCTGCGACGACGCGCCCGCGGACATGCTGATGAGGGTGTGGCAGTGGTGGACCGGCAGCCTCAGCACCCCCGATCGCCCTCACGGTCATCCGGACTTCCCCCGCACCGGCCTGCTCCGGTACGCCGACGACCCGAACCCGCGGATGCGCCAACTGGCCCTGGACGACCCGAAGTCGACGGCCGGGTTGGTCGAGCGGTTCAGCCGGGACAGCGACGAGGAGGTACGGCACCGGGCCGCGAAGGACCCCCGGCTGACGCCCGCATCAGCGGTCCGGCTGCTCGACGACCCACACGAGCACATCCGCGGCGCGGCCGCACGACACCCCGGACTGCCCGCGCGGGTGCTGATTCGCCTACTGAGGGACAGGGACACCGCGCAGGACGCGGCTCAGCATCCGGCCTTGCCCGTCCGCGTCATGGAGCAGATGCTGCAGCCAATCCAGCCTCCGGCCAGTGCCGCACCGGGGCCGTGAGCGCGACCCAGCCGTGTCGGTCGTCCGCGTCTGGACACTTCGGGCCAGGCCGGAACTCGGGCAGGCCGTCAGTGTGCCCGGCCGGACTCGACCCACAACAGGGTTTCGTTCGGACTTCGATGAGAGGGGATGTCGGGGAGTTTGGGCATCGCGCACCTGCTCAGGTCACAGCCCCAAGAGACCAGCACGCCGCGCTTGCAGTTCGGAACGGATGAGTTCGAGGAGACGGCCCGTCCAGTTGCGGCCCCGGCCGCCGTTGTCGCCCCAGAAGGCCGAGTCCGCGTCGTCGTAGATCACGGTGGCGTCATCCGTCGCCAACAGGATCTTGGCCAGGTCGGGATGCTGATCGTACTTGGCACGCAGCAGCTCGGTCATGACGGCGGTCCGGGCCTGCTCCCAGCCCTTGCGGCGCGGTCCTCCAGCCGCGAGCTTGCTTGCGGCAGAACCGGTGCCCGCCTCTACGATCGCGGCCCGGACCTCGGGTTGAGCGACCGAGAGAGCCCAGTAGGCATGAGCGACAGAGGGATAGCGCACGCTCTCCACGACGATCGAGGCGGGGTAGTCGTTGCGCTGGCCGTCCCTGCCTGGGTTGGCCACCGGCTTGTTCGGATTCGAGTGGTACAGCTTGACCGCTGGCGCATACGGAGTCACCGGTCCGTCCGTCGGCACCCGCGTGGGCCGCTCGGCGAGCCACCGGGCCCGGTCCTCGAAGTAGGCGACTGCTCGGTCGTAGACCTCCTGCGTGATCGGCTGAGCGAGCGGGCGGTCTGGCCACCGGGCCCTGCCACCAGCACCCGCAGTGGCCAGTCCTTGCTGTCCATGTCGCCCAGCGCGTAGCGGCGCTGCGACACGGGGTTATGCGGTTCGGGGAAGTGTAGTTGAGGGTGCGAAGAGCGCGTTCTCGTAGGCAATCGGGGAGCGTTGTCCGAGCCGGGAGTGTCGGCGTCGGGTGTTGAGCGGCTGGCCCAGCGGAACGCCGCGAGCCGCGCGTGGCGAGCGGTGGGCCATGCCCTCGCACCCTTGGGGTTTCCCTCTTCATGGACGCGTTCCAGCTCTCTGCGGCGGCGTTGTCCGCGCTGCTGCCCCGGCGACGACGGTGACGGCGCCCGAGAAGCGCGGGGGCTGGTCCTTCACTGTTTGCCGCTAGCTTCTGATTTGTGCTTGTGCTGGCTGACGTGAGGGGTGGTGCCTACGTTGGCCCCGGGGGCGGCGAGCCCCTGGTCGTCCCCTTCGCCACCCTGAAAGCGACTGTTGCTCCGTCACCAGCCCACTGGACAGGTGCAGAGAAGGTCCAGCTCCATCAGCGCGGTGCCGGGACCGGAGACGTCCTGGATGGGCTTTGGGGTACTCGGTGTCCTCGCCGCCGGCCTTGCGTATGACGGTGGCGTGCTTGATGTAGCCGTACTTGCCGGTCTTCTCCGCGCGTATCGGTAGGTTCGGATATGTGGCCGCGCGGAAATAGGCTGGCGGGGCAGCCGGTTCAGCGCGACTGGATCGCAGGAGACGCAGAGTGGCCCGGCGCCCCGCGCGGGCCACGCAGACGCCGCGAGCCGGGCAACTCCCTGCAGCGCTTCGCGCGGCTTCGGACGGAAGCCCGATGTCCCGGAGCCTGCTTGCGAGCCGGCGGCCGGTCAGCGGCTTGCCGGGGCGCTGGGTCGGGAAGAGCCGGGGTGCGTTCTGGTCGTTGGACATCACCATGTGCTCGTGGCTGCGGGCGATTTCAACGAGCTGGAGGACGAGCTCATCCGGTGGGGGTGGCAGTCTCAGCGGTGTCTTGTAGAGCTGCAGGGGCGACGCCCTTCTGGTCGTGGATGACGTGCGCGGTGGTCAGGCGGCTGATCCGGCCTCGTTCGGGGCGGGGCATTCGGGCGGCAACCTCTTCCGGCGGAGCCCGGTGGTAAGTCACGTGACCTCCTCACGACGGCCGTGGTCGCCGTGAAGGTCACCCCAGTCCTGGCAATGGGGGGTTTTCCCCATCGTGAGCGGGACTGTGGCTGCGTAAAGTCACAGTGACTGATCACCGATCCAACTCGCTCCATACGGGGGAACTTGATGCGACGCCTACAGACGCGCGTCCTTGCCGCAGTGGCTTTGGCTGCCCTCACCGTCGGAGGGCTCTCCGCGTGCTCGGCCCTCGACCAGAAGACCTTCGAGGACGACGCCAAGGTGCCCCAGAAAATCACCTCGATCCGCCTCGACAGCGGGAACGGCGGGGTGAAGGTGGACGCCTCGGCGGACATCTCAACGACCTCCGTGCACCGAAAGGTCAACTACCGTGGTGACAAGCCGAGTGGCACTTCCTTCAGCGTCGAGAACGGCGTCCTGACGCTCTCCGGCTGCGGCAAGAACTGCGGCGTCGACTACGTCATCAAGGTGCCCGCCGGTCTTCCGGTGACGGGAGGCACGTCCAACGGCAGCCTCACACTGACCGACGTCGGCACGGTCGACGTGCACACGAGCAACGGCGAGATCGCAGTGAACAGCGCGAGAGGCCCGGTGAAGCTGCGCACGTCCAACGGTGACGTCAACGTCAAGGACGCCAAGGGCGGCGACATCGACGCGCAGACGTCGAACGGCGAGGTGACGATCCGGACGGCCACCCCACAGAACATCAAGGCCCGCACGACCAGCGGCAGCCTCACGATCACGGCCCCGCCCGCCAAGTACCAGATCTCAGCGAACGACTCCCACGGCGACAAGAAGGTGGCGTTCAAGAACGACCCGTCGGGCAAGTACCGCTTGGATCTGTCGACAACGAACGGTGACTTGACTGTGGAGTCGGCAGGCTAGTGACCTTCTTCAGAGCGGCCACGGATCACGGTCTTTCAGTCGCCGCTCTTTCATCCTCTCCGCTTTCGGACAGCTTCAGCTTCGGCTCCGGCGGCGAGGTGCCCGGCCCAGTCACGTCTGGCTCAGGCGACCCAGCGGAGTGCGGTATGGCAGTGCATCCCGGTCACGTCGGCGAGGATCGAATTGGGGAGATCAGCGGCAAGAGCGGCTGGCGGCGCGTTGCGTGCGGTGCGGACCGGGATGCCCGGGCCGGCGCCCTGCCCGGGCTGCGGGGCCGGCCGGGGGCGCGGGGCACCACCGCTGCGCCACGGGGTGGGCTGTCCCCGCAGGTCGGAACAAGGCTGGGGGACCGTGCACATGGCGGGTCCATAGGTCACAGGTGCGGCCCTTGCCAGGCGGCGCCGCCAGCGGTCTGCCTCCTCCACGAACTTCTGCGGAGCAGCCCCTTGATCTTTGACGTCGGTCATCGAGTAGTGCTGTGACCGGGAAGGTTCGCCGGGTTGCTCGTTGTGCTGGTTGGAAATGACTTCTCCAACCAGCATGGGGAGGCGGGATGGTGCAACCGGTGCGGGTTCGCGGGCTGACCGAGCAGGAGGGGCAGAGACTCCAGCACATCGTTCGGCGGGCCGTACCAGGTCGGTGCGGTTTCGACGGGCGACGATGCTGCTGGCCTCGGCCGGCGGCAGCACGGTGCTTGCAGCACCGACCACTCGCACCCCGGGAGGCCAGCGCGCGAGCCAACCACCTCGAAACGCCGAAGCCAGTAGGGCTTCTGACTGCCTGGGTCTGAGCGGCACTCGCGTCGGCGGCCATCGGTGCAGCTCCCGGTCGGGAGCTGCACCGAGCGCCGTACCGTCCCCGGCCGCGGAGGCTAGAAGGGATATGCGGGCCTCGTGTGCTGGACGGAGATCCAGTGCTGCCGGGTGAGTTCGTCGAGCAGGGCGTGCGTGCCGAAGCGGCCGAGCCCGGAGTTCTTGTCGCCGCCGAACGGTGTGTTGGGCATGTCGACGACGGGCGAGTCGTTGATGTGCGTCATGCCAGCCTCGATGCGGTGGGCGAAGGCCAGCGCGCGCTCGCCGTCCGCGCTGAAGACGGCACTCGACAGGCCGTACTCCGTGTCGTTGGCGATGCGCAGGGCCTCTTCCTCGTCGGCCGCCCGGATGACGGGCGCCACGGGACCGAAGATCTCGTTGCACGCCACGGCCATGTCGTTGGTCACGTCGGCCAGGACGTGGGGCGGCAGGACGAGGCCCTCCGGGTCTCCGCCGAGGAGTGTGGTGGCGCCCTGTGCCCGGCTGCGGGCGAGCAGGTCGAGGACGTTGTCCAGTTGGCGCCGGCTGATGAGGGGGCCCACCACGGTGTCCTCCTCGTTGGGGTCGCCGTACTTGAGCTCCCGTACCCGGTCGACGTATCGGTCGACGAACGCGTCATGGACGGCGTCCTGGACGATGACGCGGTTGGCGCTGATACAGATCTCGCCCTGGTGGAAGAACCTGCCGAAGACCGCCGCGTCGGTGGCGAGGTCCAGGTCGGCGTCGTCGAGGACCACCAGCGGGTTGTTGCCCCCGAGTTCGAGGGCGACACGCTTCAGCATCGGCGCGGTCGCGGCTTGGGACGCGATGTGTCGTCCCACCTGGGTGGAGCCGGTGAAGGACAGCAACGGCGACAGCGGGTTGAGCACGAACGCGTCCCCGATCGCGGACGCGGGACCGCTCACCACGTTCAGGACTCCCTGCGGCAGACCCGCCTCGGCGAAGATCCGGCCGAAGAGGAAACCGCCGGTGACCGGCGTTTCCTGCGAGGGCTTGACGACGACGGAGTTGCCGAGGACAAGGGCGGGCGCGACGACACGCGTCGTCAGATGCGCCGGCCAGTTCCAGGGACTGATGACGGAGACGACTCCGACAGGCTTGCGGTACAGCCGGTTCTCCTTTCCGGGGACATCCGCGGGGATGATGCGGCCTTCCGCGAGGTGGGGCAGCGTCGAGGCGTGCAGGGTGATCGCCCGGACGGCGTGCCACTCCGCCGTCGCCTTCATCCGGGTGCTGCCGGATTCCTGGATCAGCCAGGTGATGATCTCCTCCCGGCGCCGTTCCATGATCCCGACGGCTCGGCGCAGTACGTCCGCCCGCTCGCTCGGGAGTGCGTCCCCCCATTCCCGCTGAGCGGCACGGGCAGCGGTGAACGCCTCCGCGACATCGCCGGTATCGGCGTCCGCAAGGTCGAGCAGAACCTTGCCGGTGTAGGGATCGGTCACGGTGGTCGTCGTCGTGGCGCGCCCGGGGCGCCACGAGCCGGTGAGCTGGTCGCCGAAGGAATACGGCGGTGGCGGGGACGATGCTTCAGCCATGGTCTGCTGTCCTGTCTGTCGGTGTGCGGGTGCAGCGGGAGAAGGGAAGGGAAGGAGAGGAGAGGGGAAGCAGCGGGCGGATCGCCCGTCACGGATCGCCTTCACCTGCCGGCGGCGCCGGCGTGGCTGCTGCCATAGCGGTCTCCCGACACGGCGTCGAGGGGCACCGCGGCCTCGATGGCAGCGAGGTCGGAGGGAGATAGGCGTACCGAACCGGCGGCGGCGTTCTGTTCCAGGTAGGTGACGCGCTTGGTACCAGGGATCGGGACGATGTCGGAGCCCTGGTGGAGGAGCCAGGCCAGCGCCAGTTGACCCGGTGTGACGCCCGCTCGGTCGGAGAGCCGGGTCAGTGCGTTCACCATGGCCATGTTGCGCTTGATGTTGACGTCGGTGAACCGCGGCATCCTGCTGCGGATGTCGTTCGGCCCGATTTCCGCCGCCGAACTGATTCCTCCCGTCAGGAAGCCTCGTCCCAGCGGGGAGAACGGCACCACCGCGATGCCGAGTTCCCGGCAGGTGGGGAGTACCTCGTCCTCGATGTCACGGGTCCACAGCGACCACTCGCTCTGGAGTGCCGCCACGGGATGGACGGCATGAGCGCGCCGGATGGTGGAGGCCGAGGCCTCGGAGATCCCCAGGAAGCGGACCTTACCCTCGGCGACCAACTCGGCCATGGCACCCCAGGTTTCCTCCACGGGTACGCGGGGGTCGACTCGGTGCTGGTAGTAGAGGTCGATGTGGTCGACGCCCAGCCGGCGCAGGGACTTCTCGCAGCTCTCCCGCACGTACGAAGCGTCACCTCGGGCGTCCATGACGCCGTCTCGCCAGACGATCCCGAACTTGGTCGCCAGGAACGCCTCGTCTCTGCGATCCCGCAGTGTCTGCCCGATGAGTTCCTCGTTGGCTCCCTGCCCGTAGATGTCCGCCGTGTCGAACATCGTGACGCCCAGATCGAGGGCGCGCAGCAGGGTGGCCCGGGATGTCTCGTCGTCCCGTTCTCCGTAGGCATGGCTCATGCCCATACAGCCGAGCCCCACAGCGCCGACCCGGGTCGAACCGAGGGGCCTGGTGGGCAATATGTCGATCGTCATGCTTGTCTCCGATTGAATTTCGCGAGGAGCGCGTCCCGGTCGTGCCGGCGGATGGTCGCCGCGAGGCCATGTGCAAGATCCCGGTCCCTCTCCAGCCAGTGAGGCCGGAACCGGCGGGCGAGCATGTCCTCAACCCCCGCGTCGAAGTCTCTCTCCATGGGGGCGAGACGCTCGCGGACCGCGCTCTCTCCTCCTCCGTGCGGCGGCCGACGGTGCTGACGAGGCTCAAGGAACACACCAGGGTGGGGTGGGTGTGCGCAACCTGTGCGGCTACGAGGCCGCCGAGGGAGAACCCCACGAGATGGGTGCGAGGTCGCAGATGTGCGGCGGTGAGTCGGCCGTGTCGCGCAGGGTCGGTCCATCGCGCAGGGGCGGTCCATCGCGCAGGGTCGGTCCATCGCGCAGGGTCGGCACATGGGGTGCGAGAGCACCCGGAGCGTGGCCGAGCAGCGGGTGGAGGCTCACATCGAGCCGCCCGGGAAGAGGTCCGTGACGCGGTTCCACATGGTGGTGTCGAGGCCCAGACCGTGGATCAGGGCCACGTGCGGACGCTGATGCGCGGTGTCCTGCATGAGTTCTCCTGGGTGCCGTCCGGACGGCGATCCGCGGTCCCGACCTCGTCCGCCGGTCCGCTGACGGATCCGATGGGTCCGCCAGCGGATCAGACGTGCGCGGTGGACAGCGAGAGCTCGCGCCATTGCGCCAGTTCGTCCGCCATGAGCTCCAGCTTGGCCTCGACCCGTGCGACGCAGTCCGCTCCGAGCTGGATGCGCGTCGGCGGCTCGGGGCTGTCGGCCACGGCGATCACCGCGGCGGCCGCCTTGACGGGGTCGCCGGGCTGGGTGTGGTTGTTCTGTTTCGCCCAGGCCCTGGTGCCGCCCACTGTGGCGGCGTAGTCGTCGATCGTGCGCTCGGTGCGGTGCAGTGAGCTGCCGTCCAGGAAGTCGGTGCGGAAGACGCCGGGCTCCACGACGGTGACCGCGATGCCGAGCGGCGCGAGTTCCGCCCGCATGGCCTCGCTCAGGCCCTCCACCGCGAATTTCGTGGCTCCGTAGACCCCCCAACCCGCGCCCACGGTGAAGCCGCCCACGGAGCTGATGTTGAGAACCCGGCCGGAGCGGCGCTCGCGCATCACCGGCAGGACCGCCCGCGTGACGGACATAAGACCGAAGACGTTCGTGTCGAACAGGGACCGAGCCTCGTCGTCGGAGACCTCCTCGACCGCCCCGAGGAGACCCCGGCCGGCATTGTTGACCAGGACGTCGATCCGCCCGAACCGGTCCATGGCGGCAGTGACGGCGCCTTCCGCCTGCCCCTCGTCCGTGACGTCGAGGGGGAGGGCCAGCAGCCGGTCGCCACCGTCCGCGAGCTCCTTCTCCACGGCCCGGGGGTCGCGGGCGGTCGCCACGACGGAGTCTCCTCGCTCAACGGCTTGGCGTGCGATCTCCAGTCCGAAGCCGCGGGACGCTCCTGTGATGAACCACACCTTCATTTCGGATCCTCCAAGTGAACCGTCAAGTGATCCGTGAGCGGTTCGTCGTGATGTCTGCGTTTCGCAGGGGCGGGCGGGTACGGCCTTGCGGGTCTCTCAGACCAGCTTACATTACGTGTCTAACACGTAATGTAATTGCGAAGCAAGAGAGCCGCCGCCCTGCGGACTCACGAGGAGGAGCGCGTGTTGCCGACACCCGTGGCGGACGAAGGCGAACCGGTACAGCTCACGCCGGCGGGAGAGGTCGCGCGGATCCGCCTCAGTCGCCCCGGCCGTCTCAACGCCGTCGACGACCGGATGATCGACGCCTTCGCGTCCCACCTGGGCACCCTGCGCGTCCGCGACGACGTCCGGGTCGTCGTCCTGACCGGTGCCGGCCGGGCGTTCTGCGCCGGGGGTGACCTGAAGCGCCCGCCGCGCACCGGGCCGGCGGCGGAACAGACCGCGCTGCTGCGACGCCAGGCCGCCACGGTCGAGGCCCTCGCCGCGCTGCCCCAGGTCACCGTCGCTGCGGTGAACGGCGCCCGCGCCGGCCTCGGCGTCGGATGGGCCGCGGCCTGTACCCTGCGCGTCATCAGCGACACCGCGGTCGTCAACACCGCCTACCTCGCCGCCGGACTCTCCGGAGACTTCGGGGTCGCCTGGTGGCTCACCAGGCTGCTCGGTACCGGCGTCGCCGCGGACTGGATGCTGCGACCGCGCAAGATCGGGGCCCGCGAGGCGCAGGACCGTGGATTCGCCACCGTCCGGTGTCCCGGGAGCGAATTCGACGCGACCATGGAGGCCTTGGTCCGCGACCTGTGCGCGCGGCGCCCCGCAGCGCTGGCTGGGGCTCTCGCCAACCTCCGGCAGGCCCCCGACCAGCCGCTGTCCCGCTACCTGGACGACGAGAGCGCCAGGCATGTCGCCACACGCCGGGCGGGATCCGCGCTGCCGATCGCCGACGCGTCGGCGCACCGAGCGGTCCTGGACGAACTGGACGATAGGGCATCGCGATGAAGCCGTCATACCCCACCGTCCGCCAGGCGGCGTGAAGGCGTCCGGCCACGGCCAGGAGAGCGGCTCGGAAGGACTCGACGCCTACGTCGTCCGCAAGGCCGTACTCCAGCATCCGCCGCTCGCCCCCACCACGGCGAAGGACACCGCATGAACGACCACGTACAGCCACGGGTCGCCCTGATTACCGGCGCCGCCAGCGGAGTCGGCCGCGCGGTGGCACGCGAACTGCATGAACGCGGCTAACGGGTCGCGCTGCTCGACGTGCAGGGCGATGCCGCCGCCGAGGACGCCCGCGACCTCTCCGCCGACCACACCACCGCCCTGGCGTTCAAGGGGGACGTCACCGCCGAACGCGAAGTCGCCGCCGCCGTCCGGGAGGCGGCCGGGACCTGCGGCCGGCTCGACGTGGTCGTCAACTGCGGCGGTGCGGCCACACCCAGCATCCCCTTCACCGACACGACCTCCGCGTTGTGGCAGGACACCCTGGCCATCAACCTCATGGGCCCTGTGCACGTCAGCCGCGCGGCCATCCTTCTCCTGCGCGCCGGCCGGGGCGCCATCGTCAACATCAGCTCGGTGGCGGGCCTGCGCGCCCGGGCTCAGCTGTCCGCGTACTGCGCGGCGAAGGCGGTCCTGGTCTCGCTGACCCAGACCCTCGCTCTGGAGCTCGCGCCCGACCGCGTCCGGGTCAACTGCATTGCCCCCGGCGCAACGACCGTCAGTTCCGCGCCCTGTGCGCCTGGCTCGGCGCCCCCGAACTGGCCGACGAGCCGCAGTTCCGCACCAACACCCGAACGCGTGGCGAACCGCGCGGAACTCAGCCGTCGTATCGCGGACCTCATGGCGGGTGTCGACCTGGCGGAGGCCGCGGGGACGATGCTCGCGCACGGCATCCCCGCCAGTCCCGTCCGGCCACTGCCCGAGGTGGTGAAAGACCCGCAGGTCCGGCACCGGGAGATGGTGCAGGACGTCGGCGGCTACCGGGTCCTCGGCGTCTTGGTGAAGCCGGCCCGCACGCCGGGCGCGGTGACCACACCGCCCCGACCGCAGGGGGCCGACAGCCGTCGGGTGCTCAGCTGCCTCGGCATCGCATCCGACCGGATCGAGAAGCTGGTGCGCAACGGGGTCGTTCAGGCCCCGCCCGCCGACCTCGGCTCCGGCCTCGGCGAAGAGACGGAGGCGTGATGGCGCGCCCCTTCGAGCAAGATGGCGACGACCCGCTGCTCCCAGTCGTCGTCCAGGGTGAGTTCCTGCGTGTAGGCGCCGTAGAGCGCGCCGATGAGCATCGACGCCACGAGCGGGGCATCCGTCTCCGGCGGCAGTTCACCGGCGTCCACCGCCCTGGTGACGATCTCGGCGATGCGCTCCCGGCGCGGCTGGACGACCCAGCGGCGCCAGGCTTCGATGAGCTCGGGGTGGTGCGGCTCCTCGGCGAGCAGCGTGCCCACCATGGCCATGGGGACCGTGCGCTCGTAGGTCTCCCGTACGTCGTGCAGCTCCGCCACCAGATCCGCGCGCAGGTCGCCCACCGGGTGGGGACGGTCGCGGTGACTGTTGGCGATAGCCGCGGCGACGACTTCCGCCTTGTCCGACCAGCGCCGGTAGACCGCAGGCTTGGACACCCCGGCACGCTCGGCGATGGCTGCCACGGTCAGCCGCGGGAAGCCCACCTCCGCGAGCAGCTCCAGCGCCGCCGACAGGATCTGGTCGTCCGCGTCCAGCCGCGGCCGGCCGGGCCGGCGCCGAGCCTCGCCGTCAGCTCCTGCAGAAGTCATGCCCACAACCTACAAGGAGACGGCCGTGCCTGAGATCACGGACGTCGAGGTCGAACGCGACGGTGGAGTCACCCTCCTCCGGATGCGCAACCCCGGCAAGAAGAATGCCTTCGACCGGCACCTGCTCGACCGGCTGACCTCGGAGCTCGCCCGGGCGGGCCGAGACCCCGCGACGCGGGTGGTCGTCCTCACCGGAGCCGGGGACGCGTTCTGCGCTGGCGGTGACATCACCGCGATGGGCGGCGGCACCGACGCGACCGGCCGTCTGGACTACCTCACCGAGCACATCCACGCCGTGTCGCGTGCCCTGATGGACTGCCCCAAGCCGACCATCGCCATGATCAACGGCCCGGCGGTCGGCGCGGGACTGGACATCGCCCTCGCCTGCGACCTCAGGGTCGCCGCCCGGTCCGCCGTCCTACGGGAGGCCTACATCAGGGTCGGGCTGTCCGCGGGGGACGGCGGTGCCTGGCTGCTGCCCCGCCTCATCGGCCGCGGGCGTGCTCTGGACCTGCTGCTGACCGCACGAGCGATGAGCGCCGACGAGGCCGAGCACACCGGACTGGTCACGCTCGCCGTGCCTGACGCCGAGTTGAGCGAGCGGACCCTGGCGCCGGCCCACCGGCTCCAGGACATGCCCCGCAATGCCCTGACCGCCATGAAGCGGCTCGTCAACGACTGCGCGGAGACGTCCTTCGGCACCGGGCTGAACCTGTCCGCCCACTCCGTCGCCGTGCTGCAGAGCAGCGACGAGCACGCCGAAGCGGTCCACCGGACACGCGAGCGGCGCAGCCCCGAGCACACCGGGAGGAACACTTGAAGAACCGAGCAGCCGTCCTACGGGCCACCGGAGCCGAGCGGCCCTACACCACGGACCGCCCCCTCGCCGTCGAAGAACTCACGCTCGACGCACCTCGGCAGGGCGAACTACTGGTCCGCATACGCACCGCCGGCGTCTGCCACTCCGACCTGTCCGTCGTCACCGGCTCCCGGGTACGGCCCCTGCCGATGGCGCTGGGCCACGAGGCCGCCGGAGTGGTGGCCGAGGTCGGCCCGGCTGTCGCGGACGTGGCGGTCGGCGACCACGTCGTCCTGACCTTCGTGCCCAGCTGCGGCACCTGCGCCTACTGCAAGGAGGGCTCCGCCCCGCGCTGTGCGCGGCCGGCGGGGCCGCCAACGCCGCCGGTGACCTGCTGCGCGGCGGCGGACGACTGCACGACGCCGCGGGCGTGCCCGTCAGGCACCACCTCGGTGTGCCGGGCTTCGCCGAGTACGCGATCGTCGACCGCTCCTCGGCCGTCGTCATCGACGAGGACGTGCCCTTCGATGTGGCCGCCGTCCTCGGCTGCGCGATGCTCACGGGCTTCGGCGCGGTGCGTAACACGGCCGGAGTGTCGGCCGGTGACAGCGTCACCGAGCTCGGCCTCGGCGGAGTGGGGCAGGCCGCCGTGCTCGGAGCCGTCTCGTGCGGTGCGTCGCCGGTCGTCGCCGTGGACCCCGTGGCCGGCAAGCGGGAGCTGGCCCTCGCGCTCGGGGCGAGCCACGCCTGTGCCCCCGACGAGGCGGAGGGTCTGGTGCGCTCGCTGACCGGGGCGGCAGCCGCTGGGTGTTCGAGGCGGCCGGAGTACCCGCCGTCATGGAGCAGGCGTTCGCGTTGACCCGGCGAGGCGGCACGGCGGAGCGTGCCGGTGCCGTCGCCCATCACGGCGCCGCCATCGGCGTGGTCGCCGAGAGCGGTTGCCGCTAACAGTAGTGACCGGCGACGGACCTTGACTCTCCGTGCTGTCGTTCCCCGGCACCGCACTGGTGGCGTCGAATCAGTGAACAACCCGGCGGAGCACGCCGCTTGCTCTCCTTCGACCCCAAGCCCTCCTACAAGGCTCTCGAAATCTCCTCCTTCGACCTCAGAGGAGCTGAGTGGGACGTCCTTGGCCTGCGGCCGGGATGACCAGCGAGTGGTGCGGCTTGCACGCCATCGCGGTGAGCGGTTCGGCGGTGGTGCGCGGGGCGCCCTTGCGGCCGATCGGGACGATCAGCGCATGGTGGCGGCCCTGCGCGGCCAGCGCGGGCACCGGGCTGGGGATCGGCAGCTCGGTGCCGTGGTTGCGGAGCATCACGATGTACGGGTCAGTACCGAACCGTAGCGCTGCACGAGTGGCTCCTTCGCGAATGGAGTTGGTGAGACCGTCGGCCGGGCGTTGCCGCGCCCGGCCGACGGGGTGTGAAGGGGTCAGGAGCCCTGGGCGAGTTCGCCGCCGTGGTCGCGGGCGCACGAGAGTACGCGACCGCCAGAGGTGCGGTAGACATCGACGGAGCTGTCCTTGAAGTCGCCCCACACGGCGAGCCAGCCGTCGTGGTCGCCGACCTTCTGCTGGGAGTTGACCTTGCGCCGCCGGCGGTCGTGCCGCGGATGGTGATCTCCGAACCGTCGGCGAGAGGGACGCGCAGGTACGTGCCCGTGTTCCCTGTCTCTGACGGCCGCGTTGAACTCGTACCGCCGCGTCCGTCACACCTTTTCGGGACCCGCAGGACCGCCGTGTGGGCCCCGGCCGCGATCGGCAGCCCCGCGTATGACCGCCGCACGGTCGACGGCGAGCTGCACGTCACCTTCGACGAGCCGGTGCGGGGCGTCGCGCCGGGCCAGGCGATCGTGCTGTACACGGGCACGCGTGGTGGGTTCGGCGACGATCGCCACCACGCGGCGGCCCACGGCGGTGGGCCGAGCGTGAGGCCCTGAGCTACGGCCCCGCCTGCTCCTCGTTCCCGGCCCGCAGCGTCCGCGCGTACGCGGCGGGTGTCTGCCCGTACTGCCGCCGGCACGCCCGGATCAGGTGGCTGCTGTCGAAGAAGCCCCAGCGGGCGGCCGCCTCGCTGACGCTCAGGCGTACGGGGGAGGCGGTCAGGTCGCCGAGGGCGCGGTCGAGGCGGCGGCGCCGCACGTAGGCCATGACGGAGTCGCCCTGTGCGGCGAAGGCGCGGTGCAGGGTGCGTACGGAGACGTTCAGCTCCCCGGCCAGGGTCTGCGGGCCGAGGCCGGGATCGGCGAGGCGATCGTCGGCCAGTCGCCGCGCGGCGTCGGTCAGCGCCCGCGCGAACTGCGGCTCGTCGCCGTCGATCCTGTCGGCGAGGACGCCCTTGACCAGTTCCAGCAACGCGGCGCGGGCCGCGTGTACCGCGCCCGGGGACAGTTCGTCGAGGACGGGCCTCAGGTGGTCCAGGTAAGCGGTGAGCAGCCGGAGCGCGGGAGCGTCGGCCGGGCCGTCGACGGGGCGGTCGCCGAGGAGGGGACGCAGCTCGCCGGCAGGCAGGATGAGCACCTGCGAGCCGGTGCGTGGGCCGATGCCGAACTCCCACGACGGGTCGTTGTAGCGGGCGACGAACCGGCCGGCGGGGACGGTCAGCGGGCTGCCCCGGTTTTGCGAGCGGGTGAAGTGCCAGCCGCCCTGCTGGACGACGTGGAGGACCACGCGGTCGTTGAGGTGGTTGAACACCCCGCCGGTGCCGCCGGTGATGGCCTCGCTGTAGATGTCCTCGACCACCGCGTCGGCGATTTTGTGGTGGCGGATCCGGATCCGGTAGTCGCCGTCGTCGGCCGGGCGGGACGGCGGGATCGGGATCGCCTCTCCGACCTGCTCGTCCCAGCCGCGCCGCAGCAGGTCGAACGCGTCGGGGGCGCGGCCGGCCACCGACACGTCGACGAGGAACGTCCGGCCCGCCCGCGGCGGCGCACCGGGCGGTGTCCGCGGGTCCGGACTCACTCCTGCTCCCCGTCGGCTGCTCCGTCCCGGCAGCCGGTCGAACACGTGCTCATCTGATGGAAGTTAGCACGCGCCCCCGGTGGCACGGGCGTCCAGCGAACCGGGCACGCACGTCCACTTCGGGGGCGGGGCGCGGCTCCTAGCGTGTTGGACATCCAGCGGCGCGCGTGCGCCGGGCACACCGAGGAGTACCAACCCATGAGTTTCACCGTCCATGAGGGCCACAGAGATACGGACCGGCCCACCGGGGGAGTGCACGTACCGGCGGGAGCCGGGGTCACGACCTGGTTCAACGGCGACATCTACGGAGTCAGGCTCACCGCCGAGCAGACCGGGGGCGTGATCGGCGTCATCGAGGCGACCGTCCCCCCGGGCGGCGGCCCCGCCCCGCATGTGCACGCTGCCACCGACGAGACTTTCTACCTGGTCGGGGGCGAGCTGGAGTTCCTCGACGGGGACCGCGTCTTCACCGCCCGCACGGGCGACGTCGTCCACATCCCCCGCGGCACCGTCCACCGCTTCGTCAACCCGGGCATCCAGCCCGCCAAGCTGCTCTTCGTCTACACCCCGGGCGGTGCAGAGGGCCTCTTCGTCGAGGGCGGCGACGAGCCCGTGCCGGGCGTGCAGGTCCAGCCGTGGGGCCCGGAGCGGATCGACGACCGGATGCTCGGCCTCCTGGGGAAGTACGACACCGGCCTCCCGCCGGCTGACCGGTGAACCCCGTCCGCGCCTGAGGCGGTTCAGCGGGCGGTGGCAGGCGACGCCGGGTTGACCCCGACGCCTTAGTCGTGGTCGGCGCAACTCTGCTCGTAGCGGTGACGGCCCATGAAGACGCTCACCTGGTAAGGCGGCACAGCACCACAGCGCGCCCGGCCCTGACCGGTGCCCGGCGCGCTGTCACCCCCTCGTTCGCCCGACGAACACGGGGAACACCCAACGGCGGCAAGCAGCCCTGCCCTGCCCTTTGGGCACGGGCCGGTTACTTGGCGCACCCTGAAAGGAAGCAAGAGTGAAGAAGTCTTTGGGCGCCCCGCGAAGGGTTCGCTCGGCGCTGGTGGCTGCCACAGCCGTGGCCGCTGTGTTCACCGGCACTCTCACCACGGCGGGCTTGGCCCAGGCGAACACGGAATTCCGGCATGTGACGCATGTGTGGATGGACCTGGGCGACGGCCCCAGCGGTGAAGAGCGAATCCAGTACTCCACGTTCCTGGCCAGTCTGCGGGCGGCGGTGGAATCCCCGGCCGGAGGGGAGACACAGGACGCCAACGCCGGCCTTGTCCAGGCGTCCCTGAGCGCACTGGACGGACAGGGCAACCGGCACACCGTGGATTTGTGGATCAACCCGTCAAACCTGTACCTGGTGGGCTTCTCCAACGAGAACCACGTCACCTGGCAGTTCAACGACGTCCGAAGCAACGACGGACACGACATGGACCTCAACCGCCGGATAACGCAGACCACCGTCCCCTACCGACCGCAAACGTCCGGCCCGGTGCGTGATCTCTCCTTCGGGAGCAACTACAACTCCATGAGTGGAGCCGCCGGCCGCGACCGGTCGGCCATGGGCATCGGTTTCAACGACATCCGGGCCTCCATCGTGCAACTGGCCACGGTGCAGAACCCCTTCGGGGCGGGGCAGAGGGACACGGCCCGTTCCCTGATGCTGATGGTGCAGATGCTCTCCGAAGCTGCCCGCTTCAACGACATCGAGGGCGTCTTCCGCTCGGCGATGAGCACCTGGGATGTCCAGCGCCTGTCGTTCACGCACCAGCGGCTGGAGAACTCCTGGGACCCCATATCGGAGTACGCCCACGACCTGCAAGCGGGCCGGAACCCCCGCGCGCTCAACATCCCCGAGGTTGGGACGATCAACGGGATGAACTCAGTGCGACGCTACGTCCGGCTGCTCCTGGCTGACACGAAAGCCGCCAACGGTGACTGGAACCACGACGAGCTGTAGAAAACCGCGCTAACCCGCCCTGCTGAAGTGACCCCCGGGCGGACGTCGAAGCCGGTCACGTGGTGCCCCGCCGCCCCCCGGCGGGGCACCACGCTGCCATTTGTCGGCCACCAGACCGCCAAGGAACTCAGCCGGCCGACGGCGGTTGAGCCGGGCGCACCAAACGCTTCCACCACCACGCCGCCGGTGACCACATCGTTGCCTACGACGGACTGGAGATGGCCGCCGAACCCGGGCTCACCCTCACCATCTACACCGCCGAACCCGGCTCATCCCTCCGAAGAGGGGTTGCGCCTCCTCGCGTCCTGGGCCGCCACCCGAGATGTCGACGTCACGGAACCCTCCGCGACGAGCTGACCTCGACTTACGGCACGGCCCTGCCCGCCCCAGCCGGTATGGCCACACAACACCCCCCAGCGTGCTCACCCGCACGACTACTGAGTTTTTCGTTAGTTCTGTGGGTGCGGAGGCGGCAGTAGGCCCACGGGTTCGAAGCCGACCTGTGGACCCTGGAACTGGCCGGGATCGTGATTGGGCCTGGGCAGCGGACCAGGACTGGCTGACACTGGAGCGGCTGCCCGCCTACGCACCCGAACTCAACCCGGTGGAACTCCTCTGGTCGGCCATCAAGACCCGCGAGCTCGCCAACCTCGCCGGCGACCACCTCGCCGATGTCGCCGACGCCGCCGAATCCGGCATCCACCGCATCTGCTCCAACAACCAACTCCCCTGGCCCTTCCTCACCCACACCGGACTGACCATCCACCCCCAACCACCGCAGAACTAACGAGAAACTCAGTAGGGGGTGTTTCGAAAGTGCGGTGATCTGGGAGCATGGTGCGATGGATCATGTTCGGCAGATGGTTGGTTCTGGCTCGCCGCTCGAACCCCAAATCGGTTTTTCCCGGGCAATCCGCAAGGGGGCGCACGTCGCGGTGGCCGGGACCGCTCCCATCGGGGACGACGGAACGACCGTAGGACGAGGCGACGTCTATGCCCAGACTGTCAGATGTCTGGACATCGCAGACGCCGCACTGAAGGCAGCGGGGGCGTCGCTGGAGGACGTCGTGCGGACCCGCATCATGCTCACCGACGTGACTCGCTGGAAAGAAGCCGCACGAGCACACGGAGAGCGGTTCGCGTCGGTCCGTCCGGCCTGCACCTTCGTTGAGGTCTCACGCTTCATCGATCCCGAATGGCTCGTTGAAGTGGAGCTTGACGCCATCCTCGACTGACTCCCGGAAGCACTGGTCACAGCCACTCGTTGATGGCCGCGATCAGCACTGTGGCTTCGTAGCGGACGGCGAGCTTGTCGTACCTGGTGGCCACTGCGCGGTGGCGCTTGAGGTGATTGATCCCGCACTCCACCGCGTGGCGCTCTTTGTAGTCGTCCTTGTTGAACTTCGGGAGCCACCCGCCGAGGGAGCCGCGCTTCTTGCGGTTGGCGATCTGGTCGCGCTTCAGCGGGAGGGTGCAGCGGATGCCGCGTCGGCGCAGGTAGCCGCGGTTGGCGTGGGAGCCGTACGCCTTGTCCGCGCGGACCCGATCGGGGCGGACGCGTGGCCGGCCCGGCCCGATGCGGGGCACGCGGACTTCTCCAGCACGGTTTCGAACTGCGGCGAGTCGCCGCGCTGCCCGGCCGTTGTCCACTGCGACCGTGCCGAAGAGTGTTGAGTCCTCGCACGAATGCGATCCACCAGCCGGGGTCGGGTACCTGTCGGTCTAGAACCAAGGTCGTTCAGTCCTGGACGAGGTCACAGTCCAACGCCCCGGCGTTGACGTTCTGGGCGGTTGTAACCAGGTTGGCTGTTTCCGCGAGCGTGGTGTTCGGGGTGAGTTCCGTGTCGTCCAGAGCAATCGCGTAGTGATCGTTCACGGTGACGACCAGTTCTACGAGTGCGATCGAGTCCAGTTCCAGCTCCCCGAAGGTCGTTTCAGGTCGGAGTTCTGTCGGCGGTACAGCCAACCCTGTGGTGAGGTAGCTGACGATGAAATCGTATGGTGCCATTTGTCCGCTCATGGTCAATTTCCTTTGCGTGGTGTGAGGATGGGCCAGGAAAGTGCCGCTGACCCCCAGACGGCACCTCCGCCGAATGTGGTCAGGAGGGTTTTCGATCCTGGCTGCATGTCGATCTCGTTCATGACCAGGGGAATGGATGCCGACGAGGTGTTGCCCACCCGGCTGATGTTTCCGAACCGGCTCTCTTCGCTGACTCCGACAAGGTCGGCAACTTTTGACAGGATCCTCTGATTGGCTTGATGGCCGATGAACGCCTGCACGGAATCCGCGGACCATTGCATGTCCTGGAGAACCGCGCGTGAGGACTCGGTCATGCGTGAGACCGCGTGCTGGAAAAGCTGCTTTCCCTGCATGTTGACGCTGTGCCGGCGCCGGCCTTCCGTGACTTCGGGGTCGGGGGCCCTGGAGCCGCCGGCGGGGACGATGACCAGGTCCTTCAGAGCGCCGTCGCTGCCCAGCCGAACGCGGTGGACTGCCCCGGGTTCGGTGCCTTCTCCGTGCCGGAGAACGACCGCTCCGGCGCCGTCCGCGAAGATGACGGCAGTGGATCTGTCGGTGGGATCGATGAAAGTGGTCAGCGTGTCGGCGCCGATCAGCAGGACTCTTTCGACCGCGCCGGAGCGGATCCACACGTCTGCTGTTGCCAGGCCGTAGAGGAAACCGCCACAGGCGGCTCCCAGATCGAAGGCGGGTACGGTGCCGAGTCCCAGCTGGGCGGCGACGGCTGGCGCCGTCGACGGTGTGCGGTGGTCCGGCGTGGTGGTGGTGACGATCACTAGGTCCACGCCGCGGTCCCCAGCATTGAGCAGGGCGCGTTCAGCGGCGCGGACGGCCAGGTCACCAGTGCTGGTGCCGGGGTCCGCCCAGCGCCTCTCGATGATGCCGGTCCGGCTCCTGATCCATTCGTCGCTGGTGTCCAGCGCCGAGAAAGCCGGGTCGTCGTTCCTTACGACGCGGGGCGGAACATAAGCACCGATTCCACAGACGACCGACGAAATCGAAGAGGTCATCACATGCTCCTCGGGCAGGTCGAATGGTTTTCTTTCACGGCCATGACCGCGTATCGGAGAATCGCAGATCACCTCGGCGACGGTCAAACACCACCTCAGACATATCCTCACACAATAGAACTTTTATAAGGCTGATCCATGCGTGCCTCGCCGTCCGTAAATTGGATATCCGCTATTCAGCGTCTAGCATGGCGGCTCCCACGTATCGCAGCAGATCGGAGTTCCCGTATGAATTCAGGTAGGCGGGCGGTGCTGGCCGGCGTGGGGTCATGGGTTCCGCCGGATATCGTCTCCAATGGCGACCTGATGATCGACAGCATGGACATCTGGGTCCGAACGCGCATCGGTGTGGCCTCACGGCACAGGGTTAGCAAAGGGACCGCGACGGGGGACCTCGCGGTCAACGCGGCAGCTGCGGCGTTGCGCTCGGCCGGAGCGGCGACAGCAGATGTGCTCATTGTCGCCACTACGACGCCGGACCGGCTGTGCCCGGCGACAGCGCCCGACGTGGCGGCGCGTCTGTCCCTGGGCAACATCGCCGCCTTCGACTTGGGGGGCGGCTGCTCGGGATTCCTGTACGGCTGCGAGGTGGCGGCCGGTCTCATCGAGTCCGGAAGGGCGCGGCGGGTGGTGGTGGTCGGAGCGGACGCCGTGTCCTCGGTTGTCGACAGCACGGACCGTGCCACGGCCTACATCTTCGGGGACGGGGCAGGTGCCGCGGTCCTCGTAGCGGGCCATGCCGGTATGCCGGGCTGTCTGGGGCCCACGGTCTGGGGCAGTGATGGTTCACTGGCAGATGCCATCGCCATCGCCGGAGGGGGTTCCCGGCAGAAGGACCACGGCACCGATGGCGGCGACCGATTCGTGCGCATGCAGGGCGCGGTGGTGCTGCGTCAGGCTGTGCGCCGTATGGATCAGGCGGTACGCGCGGCGGTCGACGCCGCCGGCTGGCGCCTGGACGATGTCGACCGCCTGATTGCCCATCAGGCGAATGCGACCATCTCCTCCGCCCTTGCGGCGAGCCTGGGCCTCCCACGTGAACGGATGCCGTCCAACATTGCGGACACCGGCAACACCGCAGCAGCATCGGTTCCCCTGCTCCTGGCCGACGCGGCGTCGAACGGAACGCTGCGACCGGGTGACAGGGTCGCGCTGGTGGCGTTCGGGAGTGGCCTGACCTGGGCGGCCACCACCCTGGTGTGGCCCAGCACTCTTATCCCCCATTGATCCGGAGGTTTTCGTGGAAGATGAAGTTGTTCGGATCCTCACCCATGACGCGGGACTTCCCGCCGAACTCGTGAGCCCGTCGGCGACGCTGGCGAAGGCCGGGGTCGATTCCATGGCACTCGCGGTCCTGTCGATGGTGCTGGAGGACGCGCACGGTGTCGTGATCGGTGAGCACGAACTCGGCCAGGCCGCGACGGTCGGCGACCTGGCGTCCCTGGTGGCCGATCGGAAGGCCCTGGCATGAGCGCTTTCCCCGGCCTGCAGCGTGAACCGCACCCCTTCGCGGACGCCGACATCGACAACCACCATTTCGATCACGACGGCATGAGTTACGGCTGCCGGGTCGTCACGCCCCGCCGGCCCGCCGGGGAACCACTGCTGGTCATCGCGGGCGGCATGCAGGACATGTACTCCTGGGCCCGCCTGGAACGCCGGCTTGGATCACAGCACCAGATCCTGATCCACGAAATCCCCGACGTCGACCCCGCCCCCGACAAGGCCTACAACTGGGAGGCGCTGTCCTCGGCTGTCGTACGCACCCTGGATACGCTTGGCATCCCCACGTGCTGCGTGCTAGGCCCCTCGGCCGGCTACCCCGTCGCCTACCGCCTCGCCCAGAAGCATCCGCAACGGGTGTCCCGCCTGATCCTCATGGGCGCCAGCGCGCATCCGGTGACCGCCGTTACCGACGTCGTCCGTGAGGGGCAGCGCCGTTTGGCACTCCACGGGCCCGCCGCACCACGCTCACCGGACGACGCCGACCATGCCCGCGACGTGGAACGCGTGGTATCGGTACTTGTCAACGCGGACGCGGCGCGCACGATCACTCCCGTCCGCGCTGCCGCGCGTGTTCTGTTCAACCGGCTGTATACCGCCCCGTGGGACCCCCTCGTCCACTACGCGAGTGCTCGTGGGCACCTCCTCTTCGAGGGGATGCTGCCGCCCGGCGGCCTGAGCGGGGTCCCCACTCTGGTGTGTACGGGTGAGTACGACACCACCACGACCCCGGAGCAGAACCGTGAGATCGCAGCCACCATCGAGGGCGCGGTGTTTCTGCTGATGAAAAACGCGGACCATCTGCTCCACATGGAACGCGACGCGGAGTTCGCCGATCTCGTCTCCCGGTTCCTCACCGGCGCCAGCCTCCTCGACCTGCCCTACTGCCTCTCCCCGGAGGCTTCCATCGCCACCGGAAACTGACCGTCCGCCACCGCGGTACCAGAGACAGGCACACACATGCGCACTCTGCTCGTCACGGCAGGCACCTGGGGCGACGTCGGCCCCTACATCGGGCTGGGCCTGCGTCTCCAGCAGGCAGGCCACGTCGTAACGCTAGCTGCCCCCGCCCGCTACACCCCAGCGGTGCGAGAGCATGGACTGTCCGCCTGCGATCTCGACTTCGACCCGGCCCGGCTCCGGCCCGTCATGGACACGGCGACGTTGCGCGCCCACCAGAGTCAGATGCTCAAAACCCTCTCCAACGGCATCGTCAGTCGGCTCCTGCACGAGGTGACACGCGCCATGGACGAAGGCGAACCTGTCGCCACCGTTCTGTCGTCCAGCGGGACCGCACCCGTCGTGGCCGCCATCGCGGCCCGCCGCGGCATTCGCCACGTCTGTCTCCCCCTGCAGCCCACCGTCGCCTGGCAGCAGGCACCGGAAGCAGGTGATCCCTCCAGCACCACAGCCATGCTCCTGCACCACCATACGATGCGGCGGACACTCACCGCCCTCGTCGCCCACCTGCTCGAAGACTCCCCCCACTCAGGCCGATGGGAGACCCTCCACGGCTTCAGCCGGCGCGTCGTCCCACGGCCCGCCAGCTGGCCGGACCACGCACAGATCTGCGGCTACTGGTGGCCCCCCACCACACTCGGCTGGAAGCCAGACCCCGCACTCACCGACTTCCTCCAGGCAGGACCCCCACCCGTCTACGTCGGCTTCGGCAGCCATACAGCTCTGGAGCAGCACCGCGTGAGCCAAGCCCAAGACCAGATCATCGAAGCACTACGCCAAGTCCGGCTGCGCGCCGTCATCCAGACCGGCGTCCCCCTGGCCGGAGAACCCAACGACGACCTCCACCTGGTGAACCACGTCCCCCACGAGTGGCTCATGCCCCGGGTCACCGCCGCCGTCCACCACGCGGGAGCAGGCACCACCGCCGCCACGCTGCGCGCGGGCATCCCGAGCGTGCCCCTCCCCATCATGACCGACCAGCCCTTCTGGGCCAGCAGACTCACCACCCTTGGGTGCGCACCGGAAGCCATCCCCCACACCGGGCTGTCAACGGCTCGACTCGCCCAAGCCCTGCAAGCCGCTACCAGCGAGCCCCGATACCGCGCCAACGCTCAGCGCCTCAGGCAACTGATCGCTTCCGAGGACGGCGCCGCAGCCGTCATCGAACGGATCACGCCCGGCAACTGTGCGGCCTAACCCTCCCCGCGACAGTCACACGCCTGCCAGACACACCAAAGATCAACCAACATTCGGGGAATACTCCTTGGATCTCCAATCGTGGCGCCACACGACGTACCGGCGGTTCGCAACCGCCCGACGTGTAAGGGTACTGCGCGAAAATCTACACACAATGTTCCCGGACATTTCAGACAGGCAACTCGATCATCTGACCGTTCGGTGCACACGGCAGGTTCTGCTGAGATTCTGCGAGTTCTTCACGCCGTCGTCCAGTCGCACCCGGTCGGGTTCCAGCAGGGTGAGCATCGCGAATCCTGAACGCCTGGCGAGGGGCCAAGGCGCGGTGGTCGTCACGGCACACATGGCATGCCCCATCCTTGCCGCCTACTGGATCGCAGAGAACTACGGTCCCGTATCGCTCGTCTCGTACACAAACAACCGCTACCCCAAAGTGCGGCTCTATCCATCCAGGAGAACGCGGCAGGTCAGATTCTCCAACGGCAGAGACCTCAGGCAGATCTCCGTCCTCCGAGAGCGTCTCGCACGCAATGAATTCGTCTTGGCCATGCCAGACACGCAGACACCCCCGCATGGAGGCGTCGAAGTACGGTTCTTCCGCCAACGCACACGGATGTTGGCGGGGCCCGCTCTACTCGCTTTGCAGGCGGGGGTCCCGCTCAACCCCCTGACGCTCTGGCATGACGGCTCATCAGTCATGCATGGTGAAATTCATCACGCTGTACGAATTTCCACACATGGCACCGTCCAGGAACGAGCAACGCAAGCAATCCAGGAAGTGGCGGACGTATTCGAGAAGGCGATCACGCGACATCCGGACAGCTGGGCGCTATTCAAACCGCTGTGGCCCTCCGCGATCGGCCACAAGAGTGGGCAGGCGGCTACGGACACGCAACGGTCACAGCCAGATACACCTCTTGCACCGCGATGACGCACTCGACGGGCGCTTACGGAAAACCATCTGACGTGACCGTGGCATATGGGCCGGCCATTTACAATGCTTTGCCCGGATGAGGTCAGCGTCCCGCTCCAGCGTGACCACCGCGTAGCTGTGCCGCAGCACATGAGGAGTCGCACGCAGCCCCACCTGCCCCGCCGCGCACCGGGCATTGGCATCGGCGAAAACCTGCTTCCAGCCGGACACCGACATCGGCAGCCCCCACTGGTTCAGCCACACCATCGCCGGCTCCCACCCATCGGGCCCCGCCACCAGCAGCCTGCGCCGCTCACCCGCCCCCAGACGCGACACCGGCACCCACCGCCCGCCGATCCGAACAGCCGGCCGCGCCGGATCCTCCACGACCGGCGACCGGGGACCCGGCGTGTAGAACCCGCGGGCCCGCCCGTAGTCGAGCATCTCCCGCCGATCCCATGCCATGTACTCCCACACCTCCCGCAGCGTCGACACCGGCACGTACACCGCGCGCCCCGAGCAACCCTTCGAGATCTCGTCGGGCAGCACCGTGCGGGCGTTGACGATCCCGGACCCGGGCGGAGGCAGCTCGGGCAACTCGAAGACGGTCAACGCCGCCTGCTCTGACAGCCGCAGCCCCGTATGGACCAGCGTGTCGGCGAACGCAGCGTTCCGGGCGGCCCACCGCCCGCGGAATCCCGGCCGCGGCAGCTCATCGGCGTCGAACCCGCACCGCCCTACATTCCTCCACCGCCGATAGGAGGCCGGCGGCAGCCCCCTCACCTCCCGGCGCGAACCGACCCGAGAGGCCTCCGCCGGCACCAGCCGCGCCGCACCACCCCCGGCCGCAGGCCACGCAATAGCACATCCCGGTTCCCGGCTGGCCCTACTCGATCATCTGCGCACTCGAACCCGGCCGCAGTTCGTGGACCCAACCGCTGGACGCGACCCGCCTGGCGCCCGGCGATGACACCGCCACCGTCACTGCCCTGCAGCTACGCAGTCTGCCCCGGCGGCTGATCGACTCCGGGCAGTGGCAGGAAAACGACCCCGACATTCTCGTCGTCGCGGACGCCGGATACGACGCCCCCCCCGCCTCGCGTTTCTCCTGCAGGATCTACCCGTGCAGGTGCTGGCGCGGATGCGCTCGGACCGCGTAACCTGCTTTTGACCTCAAGGTCAAAAATGGTGTTACGGTGGCGCCGTGGGCAGGCCTAAGCAGTTCGATCCGGACGTGGCGGTGGAGCGCGCGATGGGCGTGTTCTGGCGCAAGGGGTATGCCGCGACGACGCCGCAGGACCTCGTGGACGAGATCGGCATCGGCAAGGGCAGTCTGTACAACACCTTCGGCAGCAAGCATGCCTTGTTCGAGCGGGCACTTATGCGCTACCGCGACTCACAGGCCGCGTGGCTGGAGGCGCTTCTCGATCACCCCGGTTCAGCGAAGGATCGACTGCGGGGTGCGCTGGAGGCGCTGGTCGAGCTCGATCTGGGAGACCCGGATCGGCGCGGCTGCATGGCGGTCAACACCGCCGCCGAGTTGGCTACCTCGGACGCTGAGACGACGGACACGGTGCGCAAGATGTTCACACGTACGGAGAGTGCGTTCCGGGCGACCATTGAGGAAGGCCAGCGGGCCGGCGAGATCGCCGGTGGCCGCGACGCGGCGGCGACGGCCGCCTGGTTGCTCGCGACAGTGATCGGCATGCGGGTGCTGGCGAAGACCGCCGAGGATGCCACGCAGTTGAGGCGGGTCGTGGACGCGGCGATGGAGTCGCTCTAGTCCGGCACCGCGGGTCAGTGCCGTCCTCTTTTGTGGCCTAATTTTGTACCTGTAATTCAAATACGTTCAAGGAGTCTGACATGGAGCTCGATCTCGCCGGGAAGACCGCGGTCGTCACCGGGGCCAGCCGAGGCGTGGGCCTCGCGATCACACGGCAGCTCGTCGCCGAGGGGGTCCGCGTGGTGGGTGCGGCCCGCACGATCACGGCCGAGCTGAAGGAGGCCGGCGCCCACCCGGTCGCGGTCGACCTGAGCACGCCGGAAGGTGCCGAGGAGTTGGGGGCGCAGGCGCTCGTGGAACTCGGCGGCGTAGACATCCTGGTCAACAATCTGGGCGGCGGTGACACGTTCACCCTGAACGGGTTCCTCGCGACCGACGACGCCCTGTGGACGCAGAGCTTCGAGGTCAACCTGTTCGGCACGGTCCGGGTCACCCGTCGGCTGCTGCCGAGCATCTTGGAGCGCCGCGGTTCGGTGGTGAACATCTCGTCGATGAGCGCACGCTTGCCGGGCACGGGCCCGATCGAGTACGGCGTCGCGAAGGCGGGGCTTAACGCGTTCGGCAAGGCACTGTCCGAGGAGTTCGGCCCCCAGGGTGTACGTGTGAACACTGTCTCTCCCGGTCCGACGCGTACCGGTATGTGGGAGGACGCCAACGGTTTTGGTGCCCGCCTCGCAGAGGCGAACGGTGTCAGGCACCGCGACTTCGTGGCAGGGGTGCCCGCAGCGATGGGAATGACCACTGGCCGCATGGTCGAGGCCGACGAGGTCGCGGCCGTCGTCGCGTTTCTCGTCTCGGACCGCGCGGCAAGCGTCACCGGCGCTGATTACGTCGTCGAGGGCGGCGGCATCAAGACGGTGTGAGACGACTGGCGCGCTGGGGCGGTGAGGAGACGTCCGCCCCAGCGGATGCCCTTCTCGCTGCGGACGAAGGCGCGTCATTGCGCGGCCAAGACGTCGGGGTTCCGGGCATTCTGATTGCGCCAGTGCAGGTACCGGCGCAACTCACGTGCCTGACAGTGTGGTTGGGGTGATGGGAGTTGGCGAGGGTGAACTGTCACAGTGGCCCGAAGTGCGCCTCGATCGGGTTCGCCCAGGACGCGTTCGTCGGGGTGAAGCACAGCTCGACCTCGTTCTGGGCTGCCCAGCGCAGGATGCGCGCGTTCTTGTGGGCGGAGAGGTTGTCCAGGATCACGGAGATCGGGGCGCCGTCGGGACGTGCTGACCGGATGGTCAGCGTCTCGCGGCCGATGCGTATCGGACGGGCGACGTTGCGCCGCAGATGGCCGGCGAGCTTGCGAATCGACCAGCGGGTGAAGGGCCTGCCGAGCTTGGTGGGGCGGGTGGTGGCTTCTGGATGACGAACTCCTCGTCATCATCGCTGAGCAGGCGGGGACGGCCTCCCGCCCACTGAGGGTCCAGGCAGGCCAGCCCGATCTCGTTGAAGCGGTGGATTACGTCACGGACGGTGTCCTCGTCCGCCTGCACCAGACTCGCGATCACCGGCACGGTGTTCCCGCCCGCCGAGACCCGGAGCATCATCGCCCTGCGGAACTGCACCGTGCTGGTGCTGCCTCGCCGAACGACGCGCTGCGGCTTCTGCTCCTCCTGCTCAGTCAGGCTGCGAACCCTGACCGGCTCTGCCATTCCGCCACGCCACCCCGTACTGATCGGACATGACGTCACATTCAACCCGAGCGGGATCAGTGAGCACCAACTCGGTGATCGTTTCCGGTCACAGCACTGCCCCCGCCGGATGCTCCGGCGGGGGCTTTTGTGCGTAACGGGTCACGCTGGCGAGGGGCGCACTTCCGGGACCCGCTGTATTCGGGTTCGCCGCTGTCGAGGATGCGGAGCAGGGACGCGGTGACGACACGGGTGCTGCGGCCGATGCGGAGCACTCGGCAGGGGAACTCTCCCGGTAGTAATCGCCGTAAGACCAACGGAAATCGCTGACCTGCATTGATGTGACGCCGGCGCGTCCGGAGCGGTCCGGTGTACGGGTTCGGGATTCGACGAATGCCTCTTTGCGACGTGTGGGCGCTACTACGCTCCCTGGGGTGACCAGTCCGCTGCTGCCTCCGCCCGTTGCCCCGTCCGACCTGCTGAAGGTTCTCGAGGTGCTGGGCGTCAAGTTCAGCACCGGCCCTGACACCGGGAAGAAAGTGGATCTGGTCCTCGGTCTCTCGCACGGGTTGATCGGGGCGGCTGAGCAGCACGCGATGCGCGCCGAGCAGGCCGCCCGGTCGGTCGGAGCAGCGATCGACGACATTGGTGAGGCCACCGGGCAGGTGTTCAACGCGGCCGGCTGCCGCAGTGTCAGCGAGGAAATCGCGCTGCTCTCCTGGCGGGCGCAGCGCCATGCCCAGGCGGTCGGCCAGGTCAATGAGAACTATCCGCCAGACGAGTTGATGAAGACCATCGCGCTGGTTCGGTAGCTTTGTCGGGTCTGCTGTCTGCGGCGCAGAAGCCTGTGCTCACGCTGAACCGGGCGCTGGCCATCGCGATGGTCCAGGGGCCAGGTGCGGGTCTGGTCCTGCTCGACACCCGCGACGCCGACCCTCGCATAACCGGCAGCCACCGCCTCGCGGCGGTGCGGGCCCAACTGCTCGACATGGCCGGTGACCACGAGACCGCAGTCACGCACTATCGCGCCGCCGCGGAGCAGACCACCAGCCGCTCCGAACGGGAATACCTCCTTCGACAGGTCCACCGAACCTCCTGAGCTGGCACGCTGAACGATGCTCGGCCGCAGCCTCGGGCTCTAGGGCCTGTCTGATAATTGATCTTGTGGTGGGTCGTGGTGAGTTGACGGATGCGGCGTGGGAGCGGATAGCGCCCCTGCTGCCTGGTGTTGAT